>JBEBHM010000209.1:0-12172 GCA_040080875.1 Pirellula sp. | reverse complement strand
CTGGACTTTCGTAAAGCTTGGAGCTACCACCAAGGCCCATTCCATTTTGTTCACCTATGGGATGTAAATAGCAGATTGCGTATTGGTAGGCCTGATTCAGGGCCTAGTCCTTTGTCAAGATTAGTTTTTTGGGTAGTGGACCTTGTTAAAGGTCCTTTGGTTCAGGGATCGTTAACAGGATCCACTACGTCCATTCCCAATTTTTAGTCTGGACAATGCACTTGTTCGTCTTCAATCCTTAGTTAAGGAGTTAAATGTAGCGGATGTTGTTCAAGATCTCCTCGATCTGGGAGGTTTAACAACGTACGTAATTCCGCTCTCGGTGAACTCAATGCTGTAAGTATTTTTGAAACAGCTCGCATCTTGGACGGCATACTTTCGTAAAATAGATCCCATTCCATGTCCTCCATCATTCTTTTGATCCCACTTGCAGGAGCACCCATCATGTCAGATACAAAAGATCCAATCGAACGGAAGCCTGTGAACAGTTCTGGAAAATTGTTCCTGAGCGCATGCTTGTCCATGTTCGCCGCCTTGATCACTTGGTTCGTTTTGCATTCCTATAATCCGTTCTTTGCGGTTGGGAGCGAATTCAACATCGGAATGGGAGCTCCTCCGGAACAGCGATTAGCCCTTTTGGGTGAACAGGAACGAGTCGATCGATGGAATTCCATGGTCATTTTCTCGGTCGGTGGAGCACTATTATCTTCCGTACTTTCGATGGTTGGCAGCGCATGCTGTTCTACGGCCAAACGCATGTTGTTTTCGCTGCCTGTCGGCGCGCTGGCGGGTGCAATGTCTGGCTGGGCTGGCGCTTATCTTTTTTCGCTGATTATTCCGCGTGATAGTTTTCCGAACGCGACCAACACGGGACTTGCACAAGCAACAGCGTTCGGAATCCTCGGGCTAACCGTCGGATTGATCGTTGGTGCATTGACGCGAGATTTGGTCAGGGTACTCACCGCTGGGATCGTCGGAGCGATGTCAGGCGCCGCCGGAGGAGTTCTGTTTCCGATCATCACCGCCTTGGTCATGCCACAGCAAAGCATCGTCGGTCTTCTGCAACCTTCGATGGCCGGCATCATTTGGCTTGGGCTACCCTTCGTTGCGATCGGATTCGCAATTCCCTATTTCATGAATAAGCCCAGAGTGATTTAGCAAGACTTTAGACTGTAGGCTATAGGCTGTAGGTCAAAAACAAAACAACCCCATGCGCAGCGCACGATCGCGTTGGCCCTCAAGACGAGGGACCTAAACTGAACCGATGCGCGATATGTCCCAATGTTTTTGAGAGACGATTGGGACCTCTGGTCACGGCCAACGATTGGGGCAACCGTTTTACTCGTCTAGCGATGCCACTTCGCCGCCGCTGGCCGACCCCAATGCTCGCCAGACGTCCAACGAAATGGAGTTGGTAACGAACCGGACAGATCCGTCCATGAATGTGCATTGAACTCCACCGACGTGTCGGCTTCGCGCCGCGTGCGTTTCGGCCCCGGTGGTGACAACATTACCACTGGCTGCGGCTCGAACGACGCAAGGTGGATTGTTGCGATCGGTGACAGGGTTTGCGCAGCTCTGTTCGACCACGTCGGGCTGCGAAGTGTTCGGAGCCAACAACGTCTCGAAATGGGCTCCACCGCCCCACCAAGCGAAACCGCTCAAGTCGCCACCGGTGGCCTGCAGACATTCGGAAAAGCCTACAGTATTGCTCGTTCCGTCGGTTAACTCAGCCAACTTAGTTCCAAACTTGAGCGAATTGAGGTTGGTATGAATCCAACTGTAATAGTTAGCCCAATTGCCGGTATTCGGCGCGATGTACTCGATGAACGGTGCACCTCCGAACACATTAGGAGCACCTGTGCTGGTGACTCCGTAGGGTGACAAGCGACCGCGGGTGGTGTTACCGTAGTTTGCGACGTAGTTATGAAAAGTGATCCCGCTGATCACATTCGGAGAAGCTGTATTGCGGTCGCTCGGACACGAGTAAGCTGGCATTTGTTTCGTAACAACGGGCAGATTGGTTACATCCCCGTATCGAATTCCACCCGTTCGAAAACCTTGAACACCTCCCAAGTTGCGGTAGTTGTTGTACATCGCAGTTTGCTCTAGATAAGGTAACAATCCCACAAGCCAAGTTCCCTGCACTGCGTGCCAACTGCCAACAGGAAGTTTCGATTGATAAGCATCCATGTAGTTGTGAGTTGCCAATCCAATCTGTTTCAAATTGTTTTGGCATTGCATTCTGCGTGCCGCCTCGCGAGCCGCTTGCACGGCCGGCAACAACAAGCCTACCAAGATACCAATAATGGCGATGACGACCAATAACTCCACAAGAGTAAAACCAATTCGTAGCCGTTTCATAAGACTCTCCGGAATGAACAAAAAGTAAACTAAACAAAACGATTTATTTTTTGGAATCAATTGGGAAGTCGAACACAAAAGGTCCTTCGTTCTTTATCTCGATCTCGTGCTTGCTCTTGGAATTCCAGCTTGCGGGCACCAACTGTTTCTTTTCGGGCATGATTTCATCGCCCGGCATTTTGCCAGGCGATACACCGAAGTTAGATCCATCATCGCCAGTGATTTGGACGCGATATTTTCCAGGCGGCAGTCCGGCCTCCTTGCTAATCTTGTATTCTCCTTTGGTGATCACGGCTCCACTACCAACACCTCCTGAAAACAGTGGCTCGAACGATACAGAGCCGTTCGGGACAAGTGTCCCGTCGACGGTCACCTTGCCGCTTATGGCTTTGCGATTCAATCCGTCATCGCTCCAACATCCCACCATGACGGCAAGCAATGCGAATCCGATCCAGCGCATAGCGCGACCATTTAGTGCACAGAGCAAGGTTGTATCTCCAATGGAGTTGAGTACGTTCGCAAAAGATGGCTATCCAAAGCGGATCACCAATCAGCCGACGATCACCACCAAAACATGAAGAAAGTAGGCGTAGCTCGCCCCATAGTTTGGGATCTAGTCACACGGATGATGGTATAAATATCGCAAATCCGTGCGCGCCGCGATACAGTATGGCCCCATAAATTCAGATTTTTCTTTGGATCGAAGTGGCGTCTGGACAACCGTGCCCGATTGAATTTCAAAACGGAGAGTCTTCCAACGCAATGGGCAAGTCACTTTCACGTCATAGAGACAAGACGCTGGGACGAAATGGCAACCGTCTGTCGATAAAAGGCGAAGAAACTTAGATGCATCAACGCGGATACAATGTTCAATGGAAACTCAACGATCGCGGTTAAAGCCCAATGGTTCCAGTCGGGAGCGAACACTTCGCGAATCCCCAAGACCACAAACCACAGAATGAACAGGAGCAAGAACGCTACGGCTATCCACAAGATTTGCCCTGCGTTGCCGCGTGTTAACTCGTAGCTTCGCTTGCAGGCCGCTATACCGTATTGATTCTCGCAAACGATAATAGGTATCAGCAACGACAGAAAGATCATAGCCATCAATCCCGGAACAACAAAACAAATGAATCCAAGCATGACGAAAAGCGATGAAACGAAATTGGTCCAAAAAATCTTGGGCCATAGCCCGACGCTAGTTCCGAGCGCCGTTACGAAACTGGACTCGTTGTAATCGCTGTACTCCTTGGCCACGGCGACAATCCCACCCGTTGCGATAATCCCAAAAAAATTGCTAAGCGAAAGGCTAAATCGCATCGAACGAAGGTAGTCTTCTTCGCCGAAAAAATGGTCATCCGCATAGCAAGACAATAAATCAATTGGAGCCCATACGAGAAACATGAATCCACAGATGGGCATCCAGTTGGCTGCAAAGGTCTCTGCTGCCTGTTTCAGGGCCGGAATTGCGCCCTGCCCGATCGGTGACATGGGCCGATCGTAGGTGGATGCTTGGTACGGGTTGATTTCATTCATGCGGTGGATTAATCCGATATGTCTGAGAACAGACAAGCTTGGACCATCGGCGAGTCTAGTATTGTATTCTATAATATCGGCAAGTCCTGCGTAGGATGGGAACGAAACTCCAAAAAGCAGAGGGACCGCCTTGGCTGCCCGCATGCCGATTATCAAAACAAATCAACTATGCAAATCCTATGGCCGACAAATCGTTCTCCAAAATGTCGACTTGGTGATCGAGGCCGGGAAACTAGTCGGCTTCCTCGGTCCCAATGGGGCCGGAAAGACAACCACTCTCCGAGTCTTAATGGGTTTGTTGATAGCTGATTCCGGAACTGCTGAAGTGCTTGGCAAAGATTGCTGGGCACATGGAAAAAAACTCCGCCACGATGTGGGCTATCTACCCGGAGATGTGCATTTCTACGCAGGAATGTCTGGACTATCAACACTGAAGTATTTCGCGAGAATTCGGAAGGTGAATTGCGATAAGGAGATCAATCGATTAGCCGATCGACTTGAATTACCTCTCCGTAAAAGCGTACGCACGTACTCGACAGGAATGAAGCAAAAGCTGGGAATAATTCAGGCGCTCATGCACAAGCCGGATCTACTAATTCTGGATGAACCCACGAGTGCGTTGGATCCACTTGTGCGCACGCAGGTATTTAGCGAGCTAAGAAGTGTGATCCAACAAGGGCGTTCGGTTTTGTTTTCTAGTCATTCGCTAGACGAAGTTGAAGAATTATGTGACGAAGTCGTCATTCTCCGTGACGGGAAGATCGTCGAGCATCAGAAAATTGAAGTCTTGCGGGGACGAGCGCTGCGGAAAGTGGAAATTGTATTTGCGAACCACGCAATAGGACCAAACGAGTTTCCGAGTGAGTTGCAACTGATCCATCGCACGGGCGCAAGGATGCACTGTACTTGGGCCGGCGAAGTCGACTCTCTGCTGGCCTGGCTGCATTCGTATTCGCTCACGGATCTATTGATCGAGAGACCAGACTTGAGTGACCTATTCATCACCTACTATGCATCCACAACCGACGAATAAATGCTTAACTACGGAATTTTTCGTAAGACTCTGATAGACAGCGCCGCGTCAACCTTTCTAGCGACAATCGGTTTGATTGCGTTTGTCTTGCTGTTTGTGTGGGCAATGCTCAACATGGGAGCGGAGCTGCTGTCGTTCGTTTCCAAATTTGCTTTCCTACAAAAGATCTTCGAAATGAGTCTGGGGATCAAGGTATCGGGCGAAATCTCATTGAACGTTCTGTTTTCGGCATGCTTCACGCATCTCATCGTAATGACGCTAGCTTGGGCTGTAATCATCGCAACGGCAACGCGAGTCACCGTGGGCGAAATGGAATGCGGAACAGCAGATTTGCTGCTATCGCTGCCGGTACATCGTAGCGAAGTTTACATATCGTCCTCAGCCGTTTGGATACTCGCAGCGGTCATACTCTCGTTTGCTCCGTTGGTCGGGATATGGATTGGCACGCTGCTGTTTGAAACGGCCGAAGCTGTGGTTTTGAATCGGTATATTGCTCCCGCTACGAATTTCCTGTGTCTGAATCTAGCCATTGGCGGCGTTGCCGCAATGTTTGGATGCATTCTAAATCGCCGCAGCATCACGATCGGAGTGGTTGTGTCGATCGCGATTGTGTCGACTACTTTGAATTTCCTTGAACCATTTCTCGAGGTCGTCAAGCAAGTCAAGTTTCTCAGCCTGCTTTCTTACTTTCGCCCTGTGGACGTTGTACGAACAGGCGTATGGCCAGTTGCGCATTTCGCTGTACTGTTGACGCTGGCCCTCGTTGGCTGGACCATAGGTTTGTTGGTTCTGTGTCGACGAGACATCCCCACGGCGTAGTAGTGCGAGTGGATTAATCCGATTTCTCTTTGAGCAGACCAGCCGCCTCGTGAAGGAACCGCTCAAGTTCGGGATTTCGCTTTTTGGCATTGGAATACAATTTCTTGGCGGAATCCAAATGATGCACCGCCTCGTCCCGATTGCCTAGCCGACAATTTGCAATTGCCAGAAAAACCAAATCGTATTCGTCGCTGGTGGGAAATTTGCGAGACTCTTCGATCGCGTCGATCGCTTTTTGATTTTCACCCATACGGAGGTAAGCTAGCCCAAGAGTGTTCCAAATGGCCCCTGGAAGATCCGAATGTTCGATTGCTTTCTTTGCCAATTCAGCGGCCTGTTGTGGCATATGCAGGCTTGGTTCGGCGCCATTGACCAAGTTCCAAGCGACGCTGTTCTGGTCGCGGTCATTGTCAGGACAGTTATCTGCTGCACGCGTCATGAGAATGCGTGTGGTGTCGACCCATCGAGCTCGAGCTAGTTCATCTCGCTCGCTTCCGAAACGGCTGGCGATGTGGTCGTCGTATTGCCGAAGCATTTGGATAGCTTTCAAACATTGCTCGGTGCTTTGAAACAACTCCGGTCCCGACATAATGAGCTGTCCTGCAGC
Source organism: Pirellula sp. (assembly GCA_040080875.1). Lineage (GTDB taxonomy): Bacteria > Planctomycetota > Planctomycetia > Pirellulales > Pirellulaceae > JBKCUI01. Next base: position 5,813 of record JBEBHM010000209.1, on the reverse strand, counting down.
CAAGTACTGCTTCCGTTCCACCAACAGATCGAGCAAGGCTGGACCTTGATTTCCGGTCGGCAGCAGCACCCCACGCATCGACTCCGCGAATCGGGTTTTGTCTATGTCCTCTGCAGCTTGCACTTGCCCTGATTCCGTTAGGACAGACTGAAGCAGTTCGAGGGTCATTCGAACGCTTTTATGATCTGCGGGATAGTTCTTGCGAAAGATTACCAGTGCCCGACGATATGCATCTTCGGCTTCGCGGTATTTTTTTTGCGACTGGAGCGAGCGGGCCAGGGCATCCAGCCCCCAACCGGTTTCTGGATGCGTTTCGCCATGAAGCTCCGCATGCAATGTGACTGACTGTCGAGCCAATTCTTCGGCTGAGACATAGTCCTTCTGCATGTTTTTGGATTGCGACAGATTGTGAAGAATGTTGGCGACCTCGGGTGGCATGGGGTTAATTTGGTGAGCCAACTCCAACGCTCTATCGGCCGTTTCGTCTGCTTCTTGGAACTTGTTTAGATAGATCAAGCAATGTTGCATACACCACAGCGCGTGCACGCCCTGTCGGCTACGGACTCCCTGTTCCGTGTGGATCGAAACCGCTTGACGTATCAAATTGAGCGCCTGCTGGTACTGAACAAGGGCTGCGTTGTTCCACGCTAGGTCCTCCAAACTCGTCGCAATCTCCAATTGTCCTGCTGTGGAGTTGGATTGTTTGAGTTCAAGGGCTCTCAAGAGATGAGGTCTCGCTTTTTCGGGCGAGCCTAGGCGCGTATAGGAATTTCCAATCGTCGATCGCAAGCTAGCCTCGACCTCCGGTTGATCGCTCAGTTGTTCAAACAAGTTGGCTGACAAATCATCCAGCAATTGCCGAACCGTATAATCGCTCCCTTTGGTTCGATCAGGGTTGGCAGCCCCGACGAGCTGTTGCATCATGTCGCTCACCACGCGAGCCTTGTTGGTTTCGTTCTTCGCAATATCAAGTGCTTCTTCGGCTCGGTTTCGCTGGCGAGCAATCTCGACGTTGCTAACAAAAAGGCCAGCGGCGACCAAAATAGGTGATGCGGCAAGAGTCCAGGAGGCTGTTTTGTGTCGACGAGCAAGCTTGGTAAGGATCTGGATAGGCCCGGGGCGTCTCGCCAAGACTGGCAAGTCATCGAGGAATCGCGACAAGTCTTTGGCAAATGCCTCCGCCGTCCCATAACGATGCTGGGGCTCCTTGGAAGTTGCCTTGAGAACTATCGTTTCGAGATCGCGAGGAATAGACCGAACGATCTTGCGTGGGGCTCGAGGTTCCTCAAGCGTCAGTTGTCTCAGGAGCGCACCCTTGTCCGAACCTTGCAACATAGGCTCAAGCGTAAGCAATTCATACATGGTGGCGCCGAGCGAATAAATATCGCTTCGTCGATCGACGGGAGTGTGCCCGCCCGTAGCTTGCTCGGGACTCATGTACCGCAGCGTTCCCAAGACATCCCCAGTGGCTGTCAAATTCCCACTCGCATCCATATGGGCCAAACCAAAATCAGTGATCCAAATTCGGCCTGTTCGGTCGATCAGTAAATTCGCAGGCTTGATATCGCGATGGATGACCCCTAACTCATGCGCGTGATGCAATGCGAGCGCACAATCGCGAACGAGCTCTGCAATCCGTCGAAAGGAGATCTTTTCGCAAGGTATCCGTGGCGATGTGTCACGCGGGACTTGGTGGCTGGTTTCTTTGCCAGCGCCGGGTCGGCTGTCTACTCGTGTGACTTCGACCCGTGAATGATCCGTTGAGACATTGGCACTTCGTCCGAAAAACCCAGTGCTAGAATCGTTGACGGCGGTACAAGATTTATCTTTGTGCCGAATTGCATGCAGGTATTCGTCGAGCGGTTGGCCATCAATATACTGCATCGCAAAATAGTGGACTCCTTGATGGCAACCCGTGCCGTAGATGGCAACCACATTGGGATGCTGAATCATCGACGCGGATTGCGTTTCCACTTGGAAGCGTTTCAGCTTGATCGGATCCAAACTGGATGCGAAAGGCAAGACCTTTAATGCTACGATACGTCCGAGCGATTTCTGCCGGGCACGATAGACGACCCCCATCCCGCCTCGGCCAATCTCCGAAAGGATTTCGTAATCCCCGACGTCGCCCGATAACACCGGAACGTGGACCGATTCTTTGGGTGCGTGGTGGTCCGTGTCTCGCGCTTCTTGCATGAATCGAAGCGATCGCAGAATATCGCGTACCACGTCTTCCGCCCCTGGAACTCGATGGGCGAATTCTTCGATATCGACCGATTCGCCATTGGCAATTCTGTCCGAAAATTCGTCCGCTATCTCCGCAATCTTTGCAGAATGGCTGCTGTCGTCGAGTTCATCGATGCAGTCCGAACTCACGATGGACGCTCCAAAAGCCCCAGTTCACGCATGGCGGTGCGAAGCTTAATCAATGCTCGGCCATATCGTTGTCGGGCTGCTTCTGGGTTGGTGTCCAGCAATATTGCAATTTCCTCATAGGGACGATTCTCAACACTCCGCATCAGCAAAATCTCTCGATCCAAGTCATGCATTCGGTCGACAGCCACGTTGACCAAAGCGACGATCTCTTCCTTTCCGACATGTTCGCTCGGGGTTGATTCAGAGACGGCCAACCCCTGGGCAATCAACATCGAGGAGCAATCAGACCAAGCGATCTCGCGGTCGAGCGTCCTCTTTTCGGTGGCCAAGTGCGTCCGATACGCTTGAATTAACTGTTGCTTGGCGGTGAGCAACAACCAGACCCGAAACGGAATCGCGGGGGTCTGGCAATACGCCGGATATCTCTGCAGGGCAGCTAACTGTGTTTCCTGGAGAAGGTCCGACGTATCCAATCGCCGCCTCAGTTTCTGGTTTAGGCGACGATCCAAAAAACTATGAAGTTCACCATGGAATTCTGCAAATCGCTGGGCAAATTCTTGGCTTTCGGCGGGTGCACCCCCCACGCCAGCGAGCTGCGGCTCGGCTTTCTTCCCAATTTCAAGATGCGGCTCTACCACAGACGGCTTCATTCTTACACCAGGACAGTTCAAAGAAATTCACCCACCAGTATAAGGGAGGCGCAGGTGGAAAACCACCTTTTGGAAAACGGAGTCCTTAGATTTGCCTGCTGGAATTCGGACCTGGTGGTCTGTCCAGATTAATAGTAGGGGTTGTCTTGGGCCGCAATCGCTAGATGCGATACGATGATTTGCGAATTAAATACGCGGCTATCGCCCGCGGCTCAACCCATAATTCCAGTTGCCTTTTGGAAAAATCGCAGGCTTTCGTACTCGTACTCAGCCAGTAGGGCGGTACTCGTACTCGAAGGGTCTGGCCGTTTCGAGTACGAGTAGGAGTACCATTTCATTGAGTACGAGTACGATAGAAACTTAAAAGATGTGGGTAAAGATGAGGCTAGCGCCCGCGGCTCAACCCATAAATCTAATCTGGACGACGCGCTAGTGCGTCTTCAACACTAAAAACTGGGGGTAGTGGAGGTTGTTAAACCTCCCAGATCGCGGGGATCATTAACAAGCTCCACTCCCTTTACCCCCTTGAATAAGGCGTTGAAGGCGCACAAAGATCATCGGCGAGGTTTTGAATTCAGATAGATTGCATTGCGGGCTTCGCTACGGGCGACTGCAATGTCAATCAACTGGTCCCCGTCCACATCTCCCAAGGCGATTCCGTACGCCGCGCCTTTGCCATCTCCAAAGCGTTTCTGTTCAAATTTGTTCCCCGTTCCATCGTTGGTGAATATGGAACCGGCACCGGCTGCGTAGCCAACGACAATATCCAACTTGCCATCGCGGTTCAAATCACCCATGGCGGACGAATAGGGAATAAGAGGCGTGTCGCCGAGTGTTGTCATCTGTTCGAATTCACCCTTTCCATTGTTCCAGCAAATGAGCGAGCCCAGTCGTTCATCACCCACCACAATGTCCGCAGATCCGTCTCCGTTGAGATCGCCGACAGCGATTGCACGTGCAGAGCAAATGGCAGGTCCGAACTTCGCAGTTGCTTTGAACCCCAAGTTTCCGTCATTGAAATGAATTAAACTTTGTCCGCCATCTCGATGCGGAATAATAAGATCCATTCGCCCGTCCCCATTCATATCGGCAGTTGCAATCGTCGTTGCGGACTCAAATGGAATTTCGACGTATCGCTCAGGTGGAAACCGCCCTTGGCCGTCATTCACACAGATGTAGCTTGAACTTTTTCGATTGGCTGCCACGATGTCTTGGAAACGGTCCCCGTTTAGATCGGCCAGGCACGCGTTGCGTGTATTCCATTTTGCGTCACCCCAATAACTGGAAACTTGAAAGCGGGCTTTGCCGTCGTTGAGATAGACCATTTTTTTGTCCGGACGATCGTTGCTGACAACAATGTCCAGATCTCCATCTCCATCCAAGTCACCGAGTGCAGCCGAGTAAGTGCGATCAGGCAACTCACCAAGGTTGGAGGCAACCGAAAAAGTACCTAGGCCATTGTTCATCAACACTCGGTTCATGAGCGGCCAGTGCCTACCCTTGGCAAGCACGAGATCGAGATCTCCGTCGCCATCCAGATCGCCAATGCTTACGTTTGCAGACGTTTCGGAAGATGTCTCGAGCTCCACTTGTTGGAACGATGCTTGATTGTCGGCCAGCTTCTGCCATGGCAAGTCGGACTGCAAAGTATTGCCAAACAGTCGGCATAACCCGAACGAAGCGTTCCATAGAAACGGGCGAGCGTTGGAGCTTGCAACACCGTCGGCGGTCGATCCGAGCCAAAGTATTCCGTCTTGGGAAGTGGCTCTCGATCCAGATGAAACGATCTCTATTGCAACGAATAAAAAGAAGGGCACAAGTCTTGACATGTTGATCGTTGTCTCAGGTTATTTCAGAATCGCTTGAAACGTAGATTGTACTGCTTTCCGAACCCCGCATGGAAATTCTGCCGTCCATGAACAGTCCGCTAGGCGATCCAGAAATCCGCCTAAATCGCATTGCAAGAGGTCACTATTCTGCCGCCCATTTTTCCGCAAATAAACCCATGACAACATGATGGCTGGCAAAACGGTGGTTACTTATGATTATGAATTCACCCCAAAGAGACTTGACTCGTTTTTCGATTACGAAGCAAAAACATGAACACAATAACCACTCGCCGCAGCCTTTTACAGTCCGCCGCATTGCTGCCACTCGCTGCGGCCACTGGGATTTCGATGCGTACAACCGCCACGGCAACGGAGTCAACACCTAAGTCCACCAGATCGCATTTAAAGACGTCCATCAATGCTTACTGTTTCGACCCGTTGCTGCGAGAGAACCTAAAGGATCCGAAGACCGGCATGAGTCTCTTCGACGTGCTTGCTTTCTGCGCCGAACAAAATGTGGATGCGATCGACCCCACGGGTTACTATTTCCCAGGATACCCCGAAGTACCTCGCGACAAATTTCTCAACGAGTTCAAACGGCGCGCATTCGAGCTAGGCCTTGATATTAGCGGCACAGGAATCAAAAACGACTTCGCTTCACCCAACGCTTCCGCTCGAGCAGCGGATGTCGAGCGAGCCAAGCAATGGATCGAAGCTGCAGCACGTCTTGGAGCACCTGTTCTACGTGTCTTTGCAGGTGCAGTCCCTCCCTTGCCGCATTCCTGGGACGACGGGGCAAAGTGGATGGTCGATGCACTGAGCCAATGCGTTGAACATGGCGAAAAGTATGGCGTGATCGTTGGCCTGCAGAATCACGGAGACATGCTGCAGACGGCTGACGAGTGCTTAAAAATTCTCTCAATGGTCAAGTCTCCGTGGATTGGTTTGATTCTAGATA
>JBEBHM010000886.1:0-3250 GCA_040080875.1 Pirellula sp. | reverse complement strand
CCAATATCCCCAGCTAATCGAACCTCGCGTCCCCATATCTAAGCGGCATGCGGGCTCAAGAGTGCACGTCCATCTGGCGGCGCCTCTCTACACATGTCCGTCCTCTGATAGCTCGCTTCGTACGATGAACTTAGTCGCCTCCGCGAGTGTCGCCCCATCTCAACTCAGACGAGTTTATCTCTGTTTGTGTTAACCAATTCAGATTCAGTTCGCAGCAGTTCGATTTCTCGTCAATTTTTCACAAACTGGTTTCGATCGAAAACAAAACGACGGAACAAACGAATCTCTGCTTTACAAGCCGATAGCAACGGTTCAAGCACTATCTACAACTCGTCATGCTCCCGATGACGTTCTTCGCACGGGGAGATCTGGGGCCGCGACAGAAACGCGAGCCGTCCCCTCCGGCACCCCAGATTTCTACTGAGAACTCTCAAGATCTCCGTTTCCAAAGATGGTTTTGATTAACACAGCGTCTGCAAATCCTAACGCCCAGAAACCTTCTCCAATTTTGGCCCTCGAAAGCGCCCGATCCCCCACTCTGTGAGCGATCCGGCTGCAATGCCCACCGAGTAGCAAACGAGATCAGTCCAGAGAAATCCGAAACCCAGAACTAGCCCACCCAGCGTGGTCTGGCGGATCGAGTCGATCCACGGGGCGTGGTAGAGCTGGCTGATCTCTACCAGAAAAGCGAGAGCTAGTGAGATCGCCGCCCGCGTTAGGATCGGCCGACCAGCCAGTAGCGTGCTAACCAACAAAAACAGCATCAGCGCCCACAGCGAGTCTCCGGCGTACTCGGCAGAGAACGTTGGCAGAACACTTCGATAGCGGCGCGACGCTAGTCCCGAAAATAGAACAGCGATCGCGCATAGCAAATAGATATACCGTTCTGATCTGATCAATCTTGGATTCTGCGAGTGACGCAAACGCACCTCGCTACTGGTTGTTTGTTCCGGTAGCAACGGACAATTCCTGCATGTCGATGATCCGAGGCGTCAACGCGACGATCATCGTAGTCTCCGCGTCAGCACCTGGCTTATTGTCGAACACTCGAGGAATCGCCACGACAATCGATTCTCCCGCAGCAAGCTTCACCGATGAGCTTACTTCATACTGTTCAGTTGCCGGGACTTGCACCGTGAACTGAGGCTCAGCATGATTCGAAGTCCTTATTGGCAAGTTCGCGTAAGAGACCTTGCCAATGCTTGATGACTTGACTTTGAAGTCTAAGGTAATGCTGTCATCATCGGCAGCTTTCGGTATGAGTGCGATACTCAGCCCTTCGTCTACGATCGAAACGACTGGCTTCATACGACCATCGGCTTTAGGATCGACGCCCGTAACGAAGGGATGATGGGCCTGATCCGTTATGACCCCTGTTTGACCATCAAACATTGTAACCTTCGGCGCAAACAAGATATTGCCTCGTCGGTCTGCCGATACAGTTCGAATCAACTGTGCTAACTCCGCTTCGTCGATACGAGCAGCAATGGCAGGTCCTAGCCCTCGGACGGTCAACCCTTCAATTCTTCGTTCGGCCCACTCAATCGAGCTGGCTGTTTTAATGTTGGTTTGAATGAACCTTGTTTCGATTGTAATCTGTCCAGGCTCGCCATCTTTCCAAGTATCTAGTGTTTGCTTCAGTAGTTGATGCTGGCTAGCGGTTAGTTCAGCGGAAAGCGTATTGCCGTCGACGTGTAATTTCCCCTTCATCCACGGCGGCAAAGGAATCCACGTAGTCAACTGTTCCAAAGGCGTTTTCGCTGTCAGTTTTGGGTGCTTGGGCATCGTTTCAAAGATGGAGGTTACGTCGTATTTTTCAACGGAAATTGGAACACCAAGTTCCTGCTCACTAAACACATCCAAAAACTCATTCTGAACTCGCAACCCGGTTGAATCGCTTGAAACCAAATTGACTTCTGGCATTTTGTTATCCATCACGTCCCTTGCGTCAGTCAGACCGACTAGTGCAATTGCCCCGACAAGCCCTGCGGATAGGCACTTGGTCGACAGGCCGTTGGGTTTGCTATCTCGCATCAACAACTTAACTCGCTGCTTGAGATGCTTGCCAGATGCGAAGGAGATCAGTCCAAGTGTTGGTGACTTCTTTGCAGTGACACTATCTTGAGCAAAACGAAGCAGTAGTTCTCCATATGCAGAAACTTCGTTTTGCGAGAGGCTCTGCAAGGCTAGTCGGTCTGCAGCAGCTTCCATTGCAGCACGTAAACGGCTTATGATCACCCAAACGATTGGGTTAAACCAATGGAATGCTCCTGCGACCGAAGCGATAATCACGACAGGAATGTCGCGGCGACGAATATGAGCAAGTTCATGCCGAATAACCCAACGCAACTCTTGTTCACTCAAAGTTTCGGTGAGTCCGGGCGGAAGACAAATCGTCTGTCGAAATAGTCCAAATACCGCTGGTGCGGCGAGCGACGGCACTTCACGCAATGCTGGCCGCCGTCCCACGGCCAACGAATCGCACTCACGAAGCACCAAATCGATCAGCGGCTGATTGTCGAGGACTCGGCAGGAGCGGAGCCCCAGTGCAAATCGGATGTGTGAAAAGACACTGCGCAAACATAGGCCTATCGAAACTGAGATGACAACCAGCATAAGTGCAAGGCCGAGACCCTCGTCTAATTCGAGTGTTTGCGAAGACTGCACTTCAGGTTGAGCAGGCGTGTCTCGTACAACGATCTGGTCAACATTTGGAAGAAGTGCATAGCTCTGATAGTGGGTGACCATCGACTGGTTTCGATTGAGAGACTCTTCTGCGCCGCTGGTAAACCAACTGTCGATTGGCTTGTGAAGACTTACCGGGCTTCCGATCGAAATTGGAATCAATAGTCTGACAACGACGATTGTCAGTAGTAGCGCCTGCAGCGAAGGCGTTAACTTTCGCCGAAAAGCAAATCCAATTCCTGCCGCAATGACTAGAATCGGCAGCGCTCTCCAAGTCGCGAGAAGAACCAACCACAACCAAGTTGTTGCAAATTCAACGAATCGATCCATCCATATTGCGATCATCCCTGTTCTCCTTCGTTTCTGTTAGTTTTCTTGTCGAGCATCGCTCGAATCTCTTTTACATCCTTATCAGTCAGCTTTGCCGTCTTCACGAAATGGATTAGGGCCGGTGTTGCTTCACCACCGAAAACGCGATCGAGGAACGATCGACTTGCTTGACGTACGCAGGCGTCTCTGCGAACGGCAGGCGTATACACATACTTCTTGCCGTTCTGCTCAGTCG
>JBEBHM010000208.1:0-12190 GCA_040080875.1 Pirellula sp. | reverse complement strand
TGTACCGCCCTACTGGCTGAGTACGAGTACGAAAGCCTGCGATTTTTCCAAAAGGCAACTGGAATTGTGGGTAAAGATGAGGCCTGATGCCTGAGGCGTGAGGGGGTGAGGATTTAGGGTTTTGTGATGGCACCATCCTGGCGACGAAGATTGCCCCAACTCATATCAAAGGGTGGATCATCCGTGATCGGGAATTTGGCAGCTATCTTCTCGTCAATCTCCATCCCCCATCCGGGCAGATCGCTTGCCCAATAGTATCCGTTCTCCAATACAGGGCACCCCGGAAAGACGTCTTTTTCTGCTTGCGAAAACTCTCTCGCTTCTTGCACTCCAAAGTTGGGAATCGCAAGATCCAGATGAATGTTGCATGCATGCCCAACTGGGGAGACATCGCCTGGCCCATGCCAAGCGGTTCGCACACTGAAAAAATCGCAAAGTGCTGCCACCTTGCGAGCGGGCGTCAATCCACCGATTTGGGAAATGTGGATCCGAATGAAATCGATGAGTCGCTCGCTGATAAGCGATACAAACTCATTCGGATTATTAAAGAGCTCCCCCATCGCGAGCGGCGTACTCGTTTGATGTCGTAGTATTTTGAAGTAACCAACGTCTTCTGGACTGAACGGGTCCTCAAGAAAGAAGAGCTTGAAGGGCTCAAGGTCTTTGCACAATTGAATCGCCAGCACTGGCGGAATGCGTTCATGGGTGTCGTGCAGCAATTCGACCTTGTTCCCCAACTGTTGACGCAAGTAATCGAATAGTTTCGGAACTTGGAGCGTGTACTCGCGAGGCTCCCAGATTTTGGCGGTATTGTTCGTTGGCTTGTCGGTTGTGGATTCTCCCGTTCTCGGGCGCGAGCCATAGGTGGATTGGCCGCTGATTCCAACTTGTGCTCGAATGTAACGGTAACCTTTCTCAACATACGATCGAGCAGCATCGGCAACTTCTTCGAAACTACTTCCGCTTGCATGGCGATACACGTCGACAGCGCGTCTGGCTTTGCCACCCAGCAGTTGCCAAACGGGCATTCCCGCTTGCTTGCCAAGGATATCCCAACAAGCCATGTCGACGCCAGAAATCGCGTTGTTGAGTACGCCGCTATTTCTCCAATACGAGCTGAGATACATCGACTGCCACAAGTCCTCGATGTTCATCGGATTTTTCCCGACCAAAAATGGCTTGAGAAACTTGTCGACGGCCGTTTCGACGACTCGAATTCGCTGAGTAAAGGTTGCGCATCCCAGACCGTACAATCCAGGCTGGTTCGTCTCGACCTTGACCACCGCCAATCGGATTCCAGCTGGCGCGGTAAGTATGGTTCGCACATCGGTGATCTTGATGTCGGACGGAACGCTTTTTTTGGCTGGTCGGTCCGTGTTTTGCGCAACAAGCGGTCGACAGAATAGCGATGGAAGAGTTAACGCGCCCGTCGCGATGGCCGCGCGACGAGAAATGGCAAACGGTTCTGAGAAATCGGATGAGTGATTCATATTCGCCTCGTTGTGAATGACGTGATGCTCGCGGTATGAATCGCATTGTATCATCCGAACACAGCCCACATCCGCTCACCCGAGCAATAGCATCAGGAGCGTTCTCCATGCAGATGGATTCGACCCCATCAGTTATCTTCACACCTTTTTTGAGGGGGTAGTGGATCTTGTTAAAGATCCTGCAGCATCGGGATCTTCGACAAGATCCACTACGCTCAGCCCCAGTATTTAGTGTTGAACCTGGTTCCCGGGCTCTGCCGCAAGAGCCTGGGAACGAGTGTGTCTCAACTGGCGATCGCCGAGAAGTGTCTTGAAGACAAATCATTTAGCCAGTGACCAGGCGTTTTTCGAAACGGCCTTCGTTGATTGTCGGACGTTCGATGCGTCCTTTGTGATTGTAGGTCAGGCGCATGTTGTCCAGACCCATCAATCCAAGAATGCTGGCGTGAATGTCGTGCACGTGCATTTTATCTTCCACGGCGTAAAGACCGAGCTCGTCCGTCGCGCCTATTGTTTGGCCTCCGCGAACACCACCTCCGGCCATCCATATAGAGAAACCGGTGGGATTGTGATCCCGACCGTCCCCCTTTTCACTCATGGGCGTACGTCCGAACTCGCCACCCCAAATGACCAACGTCTCATCCAACAAGCCTCGTTGTTTCAAGTCCTTAAGCAGTCCCGCCACAGGCTTGTCCATGGCTCGACATAAATTGGAATGGGCCTTCTCGATGCCAGCGTGCGAATCCCATTTGCTGCCGGTGCCGTTGTAGAGTTGGACAAATCGCACTCCACGTTCGACCAACCGACGTGCAAGCAAACAGTTCTTTCCGAATGCTTCGGTTTCCTTTTGATCGATTCCGTACATCGACGCGGTGTTTTGTGTTTCCTGAGACAGATCGAGCGCTTCGGGCGCCTGGGCTTGCATCCTAAATGCCAGCTCGTAGCTGCGGATGCGCGCATCGAGCTCTGACTGCTGCGGATGCAAATTGGCGTAGGATTGATTGAATTGCCGAAGCAACGCGAGTTTGGTCTCCAGCCGACTTCCCGTTTGCCCATCAGGAAAATGCAGATTGGCAATCGGTTCCTTGTCCGTGCCGTTGATTCGAACTCCTTGATGGGATGCCGGCATGAACCCACTTCCCCAGTTGCGAGGTCCGTTGACCGGTCGACCTGGGTTGTCGCACATCACCACAAAGGCGGGCAAATTTTCGTTGGCTGAGCCAAGCCCGTAGTTGATCCAAGACCCCAGCGACGGTCGTCCGGCGAAGTTTAGGCAGGTATTCATTTGGCAAACTCCACCCGCATGGTTAATTCCATTGGTCCAACAAGATCGGATCACGGCGATATCATCCATGCATTCACCGATATGTGGAATCCAATCCGAAGCCACCATTCCGCTTTCACCGTAGTGTTTCCAAGTGCGCGGTGATGCCAACAACGGTGCCCCTTTTTCACCCATGGCAGTGATCGGTTCGCGAAAGCTGCTGGGCAGCGATTTACCCGCTAGCTTGTTGAGTAGAGGCTTGGGATCCAACAAATCCAGGTGGCTTGGTCCGCCCTCCATGAATAGCCAAATAATGCTCTTGGCAAACGGACGATGATGCGTATCAGCAATCGATTCGCGGGCAAGTATCCAATTCAGCGCGACCGCGCCCAGTCCCATGCTGCTCGTTTCGAGCCACTCGCGTCGCGAGAAAAGCGAAGGATCGTTATTCGATGGCAACATGTCACTCCACATAAAGGAACTGGTTGGAATTAAAAAGGACGTGACAAAAATCAGCGAGCTTTTTTCGATCGAGAACTTGTTCGTCTTCTCCATGGGTAAGTCCTACGAACTGGATGGCCCTTTCAAGCTCAATAGGAGTTGGCTCTTTACCCCAAACCCAACGAAATGCATTACGCACTGCTTGAATGGGTAAAGCGGTCTCTGCCAGCAAGCGTTCGGCCAATCTGTCGGCACGTGCCAGCGAGAATTTGCCATTCAATAATAACAGCGACTGAGTTGGCGTCGTCGTGGTGTCACGTACTGCGACACTTTGCAGGCCGTTGGCAACATCGAATCCATGCAAGAACGTATCGTTCTGATTGCGGAAGCTTTTCACATACAAGGAGCGACGCGGAGAATCCTCCGCAATACTTGGGCCACCGATGCTTGTTGTCAGCTCACCGCTCGCAAGCAACATGGAGTCTCGAATCTGCTCAGCATGTAGGCGATGCACTCGAGCTCGCCAGAGCAATCGCTCGGCAGGATCTACCGTTTGCTGATGAGGAGCATTCGGATGATGAGCTGATTGCTGCCACGCTGCCGACATGACAATCACCTTGTGAAGCTTCTTCATCTGCCAACCGCTTTCGACGAAGGTCGCCGTTAGCCAGTCCAGCAATTCCGGATGCGTCGGAGAATCTCCAAGATGCCCAAAGTCATTCGAAGTTGCCACCAGCCCTTGACCAAAGTGCCTTTGCCAAATGCGATTGACAAAAACACGATGTGTGAGCGGATTCCGTGGGTTGCCGATCCACTGGGCCAATGCGGTTCGTCGACCGGTCGTTCCGGGCCGCACGTCTTCTCCAGGTGCATTCGCGTTGTTAAGCTCCAGATTATCCGACAAGACTTCCAAGAACCCATGCGCAATGGGTTGCCGCCGTCGATCGTCAGGATTAACGGTTGGAGATACTAGACCGTCGAAATCGCAAACGGTCATCGCCTCAGGCAGCGGGCTTGGTTTCAAGTGATCGAAACGGCTTAGTTCTTTGAGCAGTGCTTCATGCTTTGCGGTATCTTCCTTTTTCATACTCTTGTAGGGACCGCCACCCTCCTCGAGGTACTGGCGAGAAACCAGATAGGCCATCTGCTCTTGCCGAGATGTGCGTTCTGTGGTCGGCATATGAAAGCAAGCTTGTATGTCGAGTGGGAATTTATCGACGGTCGATTTCCATTTTTGCACTTCATAGGGTTCCAACAATTCGGCAATCTGCGATCGTATCGACTGGGTTTCCTTTTCCCAAATCGAGAGTTTTTCTTGGTATTGCGACTTTTGCTCTTCGGTGGCCGCAACCAAGTCGTCTCGCCAACAAAGCGGTTCAAAAAAAGCACGTAGCTTAAAGTAATCGCGTTGCGGGATGGGATCGAACTTGTGCTGATGACATCTTGCGCAGGCGATGCTCAATCCAAAGAACACATCTCCGACGACATCTGTCGTCTCATTCATGATGTCGTTCCACTGGCCACGTGCGTCGCGTTGGTTGTATTCATAGACGCCCAGTCGCAAGAAACCTGCAGCGACCAGCCCGTCCGGGTTGCCATCTGCGGATTCATCGCCGGCCAGTTGATCTTTTACAAATTGCGGAAATGGCATGTCGCGATTGAATGCATTAACGACATAGTCCCGGAACCGCCATAGGTTGGGACGATAGGCATCCTGGTTCCAACCATCCGATTCGCTGTAGCGAACCAAATCCAGCCAGAACCGAGCCCAGTGTTCGCCATAGCGAGGATCCTCCAAGAGCCGATCGACCATCGACTCATAAGCAGTCGTTGATTCGTCGCGAACAAAGGCGTCGAGTTCTGTCGGTGAAGGTGGTACACCTACTAAATCCAAATACAACCTGCGACCCAAAGTTGCCTTGTCGGCTTGCGGCGCAGGTTGCAGTTCCTTGTCGGCCAACGCTTTCCAAATGAATCGGTCGATGTCGGTTCGGGACCAATGGTCGCGATCATCATTTGGCGCTTCGTGTTTGCTGATCGGTAGAAAAGCCCACCACTCGCGATCGGCTTCGGAAATGTTGCCGTCGGACTCTCGGAGCGATTTCACGCTGTCGGGCCAAGTTGCCCCGCCTGCAATCCATCGCTCAAAATGCAGTAATACCTTGTTGGGAAGTTTTCCAGTTGGGGGCATTTCGAGCCCTCGATGATGGATCGCTTCGATCAAAAGGCTTTCCTCAGGTTTTCCAGCAACGACGGCAGCACCGCTGTCACCTCCTTGGAGCAGTCCTTTGCGACTGTCGAGTCGGAGACCACCTTCTTGCTTCTTTTCGCCGTGGCATTTGATGCACTGGCTAACTAGAACCGGACGAATCTCTCGTTCAAACTGCGCAGTTCGCTCCGTCAATCGCGGGTCATCGGCCCGTCCCCACGTGTTCAGAACGACTGCCAATGCGAGAAATAGGTAGGGAACGATTTTTGGAGGGGTAGGCATCAATTGTTGGGTCCTTGAGTGCTTCCAGTTTAACTGTTAACCGTGCAACAGCCAAGCGCGAACCTTCAAACTCGGTCCCTTCAAGCGCCTATCAACTCTCAACCCTCAATGGAAATACAGATGCGGTTCCGGCGAACGAAATTTGTAGCCGAAGGGAGCGAGCCCTCCGGTTTCGCGTTTTCCAGGTGCTCGCCGCACGGCTTGCGCCTTACCGCCACTAAACCGTACCGCCACTAAACCGTACCGCAACTGAAGAGAGTGCCAGTTGGCGAACGTCGGAGGCCCGGAAACGATTCGGAGAATCGTGCGACGGAATGCTGTCTATGCAGCTCGGCTCGATTTCGTTGTAGATTCTTTTGTCCAACTTTACTATTCTCTGCAAACTCGAACGCTGGCGGCCGCTCAAAGAACGGGCCGCAGAACTGATTCGGAAAAACATTGCAGGAAGCAATTGAGTTGAGAATGGAAGCTGAAAATTCGTCGAGCTCGATCCCGCCGATGGCTGCGTGGCCGACCCAACCGGGTCTGGTCTCGATCGTTGCGCCTGTCTTCCGCGAAGAGTTGGGGATACGGCATTTCTGTGACGCCGTGATGAAAGTTCTTTCTGAACTGGGCTGCGACTACGAAATCGTTTTAGTCGAGGACGATTCGCCAGACAATTCATGGACAGAGATCCGCAGTCTGTGCGACGACTACCCGACACGCATCAAGGCGTTATCGATGTCGCGTAGATTCGGTCATCAAGCGTCGTTGGCAGCGGGTTTTGATGCAGCCCGAGGGGACATTGTGATTTGCATGGATAGCGACATGCAGCATCCTCCCTCCATGTTGCCGCAGATGCTATGGTACTGGTCACAGGGGTATCAGCTTGTTTATACGCAACGACGCAAGCAACAGGGACGAGGATTTCTCAAGGAACTTGCGTCGAAGGCATTTTACAAAGGTATCAATCGCTTTACCGAAATTCGATTCGAAGAGGGAACTGCCGACTTCCGGTTGTTGGATCGGCTGGTGGTCGATGCTTTGACACGATTCACCGAGAGAGGATTGTTATATCGAGGGCTGGTGCAATGGTCAGGCTTTCGTCGCATTGCGATTGAATACGATGCGCCTGATCGGTTTGCAGGATCGTCCAGTTATGGTTGGAAACGAATGATCCGCATGGGGCTAGACGCGCTCTTCGCCTTTTCCCTGATGCCGCTACGTTTGAGTTATTTCGTGGGGTCGGTCTCGCTCGTCATCACGTTCCTTTACGCCGTTTGGACGGTGATTGCATGGATGAGTGGTGCGAGTACAGTTCCCGGTTATACGTCGCTCGTTCTGCTGGCAAGTTTCCTGGGGAGTATGCACTTGATCTGTTTAGGCATTGTGGGTGAGTATGTCGGCAGAATTCACGAACAGGTAAAGCAACGACCGTTGTATTTGGTCAAGGAGTCGCTGGGAATTTCGGTACGGCATTCCAATACGGAGCCTGCAATTAGGATCGCGAATCAGGAGAAACGCAATGCAGCTTGAAACATCGGTGAGTTTGTTGAATCAAGGTGAAACCAGACAAAGCCATGCAACGTGTGGCAAAGCGAGTCCTTGCATTTGTTGTGGCACCGCGGCTTGGAAACCGAAGTTTCGTATCCTGATGGAATGCGGCCAATGCGGGTTTATCCGGGCTGACGTCGACGCGACGCCCGAGCAGATCAAGCGTTTATATCAAGAAGATTATTTTCGCGGCGCAGAATACGGCAACTACCTCGAAGACCAAGCGACGCATCGGACCAATTTTGAATGGCGATTTCGAATGATCAAGAGGCTTGCGCCCAACCTCAAGAGCATTTTTGAGATCGGTTGTGCCTACGGGTTTTGGCTTGAGTGTTGTACCAAGCATCATCTCGTAAGTGCCGGCGTGGATGTGTGTGAAGCGGCAATCGAGCATGCTCGGCGCGAGCTTGGCCAAGACGCACGCGCGGACGACTTTCTCTCGATGGACTTTCCGCCTGGTAAGTTTGAAGCATTCTGCATGTGGGACACGATCGAGCATTTGTCGAACCCGGAAGACTTTGTTGCGAGAGCTTATGAGTTGTTGCCCGAGAATGGCTGGTTGTTCTTGACGACTGGGGACATCGGCTCACGCATGGCGCGGTGGCGTGGCCCTCGATGGCGATTGATTCACCCGCCAACGCACTTGCAATACTTTTCGCTCGATACGATGGATCGGTTCCTTGCGAGGCACGGATTCCAAACCGTCAACCAACAGACACAGTCTATGTATCGGAACATCGGCGAGGTACTGGGGCGAGTCAGCACCCTTGGCCGTGGTGTGACGCGTTGGTCCGCCAAGACGCTCACCAAAGTCGTGCCTAGCGCGCTGCAACAGCGAGGATTTTGGCTCGATTTTGGCGACATCATGTTTATCGCTGCTCGCAAAATTGCATCATGAAGTACATCCATCGGAGTCGCAACGAATGCCAGAACCAACCGTATTAGTCACTGGAGCCGGCGGATTCATCGGCAGTCATTTGGTCGAGGAACTGCTTGCATCAGGACACCAAGTTCGTGCATTCGTTCGCTATGCATCGCACGGTAGAACGGGTTGGCTGGCCGACATTCCATCGGAGCTACGCAGCAAGCTAACGATTCACTATGGGGATATCATCGACTCTCGCTCCGTTCGCGAAGCGGTTCGCGGTTGCGAAACGGTTTATCATCTCGCGGCATTGATCGGGATTCCGTATTCGTACGTGGCTCCTGAGTCCTATGTGAATGTGAACATCAACGGAACCTTGAACGTCTTGGAAGCAGCCAGAGCCGAAAAGAGTTCTCGAATCTTGGTTACATCGACGAGCGAGGTTTATGGCACTGCGTTGTACACGCCTATCGATGAAGAGCACCCCTACCAAGCCCAGTCTCCCTATTCGGCGACGAAGATCGGCGCAGACCAGATCGCGCTTAGCTACTATCGATCGTTCAATCTTCCGGTGACAATCGTAAGGCCATTCAACACCTTCGGTCCGAGGCAAAGTGCTCGCGCCGTCATTCCAACCATCATCACTCAAGCCCTCTACTCGAAGCAAATTACCATCGGCAGCCGTACCCCGGTTCGTGACATGGTCTACGTCAAAGATACGGCTCGAGGGTTTCTCGCCATCGCACAAAGCGACGCCTGCGTTGGACAGGTCACCAATTTAGCCACCGGAGTCGGTGTGACGGTTGGTGAATTGGCGGATCGAATTCAAAATGCCGTCGGAAAGAATCTACCCGTCATCGAGTCCGCTGATCGGATTCGTCCGGAAAAGAGCGAAGTCTTTACATTGCTTGGGGCGAACGGCCAAGCTCGCGAGCGCGCGCATTGGAGCCCAACCGTAGATTTGCAACAGGGCCTCGATGCCACCATCGATTGGTTTCGTTTACATACCGACGTGACCACCGTCGGACACTATCAGGTCTAGCACTTACAAGGAGTCGAGTTATGAGAGCTGTTATTCTAGCCGGTGGTCGAGGTACGAGACTCGCACCCTATACGACCGTAGTGCCCAAGCCACTGTTGCCCGTAGGCGACAAACCCATTCTGGAGATCGTCTGCCGACAGTTGGTCAACGCCGGATTTAATCGCATTACGCTTTCGCTCGGATACATGAGCGAGTATTTTAAGACCTTTCTGGCGCAACATCGTGCACTCCGAAATCTTGTCGATATCGATTTCATTGAGGAAGATGAGCCGACGGGAACTGCTGGATCGTTGGCGAGCATCCCCGACCTGCGAGGTACGTTCTTGGTTATGAACGGAGACATCTTGACCGACCTCAGTTACGTCGATCTGCTCAAACACCATCTCAAGAGCGAAGCCTACGTGACGATCGCCGCTCACAGAAAGATCGTAAAGATCGATCTGGGTATTTTGGAGCTCAACGATGATCAAGTTTGCGGCTATATCGAAAAGCCGACAATGACTTACCCAGTCAGCATGGGAATCTATGTCTATGACTCACGGGTTCTTGAATTCATAAACCGAGGAGAGTATTTAGACTTTCCGAACCTAGTGCTTAAGCTCATCGCAGCAGGCAAAAAGGTCTCAGCCTTCGAAAACGACGCTTCCTGGCTAGACCTGGGCCGATACGAAGATTTCCAAGAGGCTTGCCGAATCTTCGAAACGAGAGAGGCCCAGTTCGTGCCGCGCGTGGTGGCTGCTTAACTCCATGAAGGCATTGGTTGTTGCGGCGAATTCGTTTCTTGGAAAAGAGGTCTGCAGGTCGTTTCAAAGTCGATCCGTCACCGCCGTTGGTACGGCTCGATCCTCGCAGTCCAACGAATTGCTCACTCTCGATCTGCTGGATGCGTCTTCGATTCGAAAGTCTTTGCTCGACGTCCAGCCTAACATCATCGTTCAATGCGCCGCAGCGACCAAATCACACGATCCGCAGGAACTCTATCGTGTTCATGTGATGGGCACTCTCAACTTGCTTCAGCAAGCCGCAGATGTCGCCCCTGCGGCAAAGATCATTCTGCTTGGAAGCGCGGCCGAATACGGCAACGTGCCAGCATCCCAGTTGCCGATCGACGAAAATTATCCGTGTGCACCCACGAGCTTCTTTGGCTGCTCGAAATGGGCTCAGTGCCAGTTGGCGGAACAGGCTGCGCTGGCATGGAATCTGCGCATTGGGTACATGCGCCCATTCAACATTTGCGGTCCAGGAATACCTCAACACTATTTTCTAGGTTCGCTGGCGATGCGAGCACGGGCAAATAGGGATCTTCGAAAGGACGAGCGCGCTTGTCTGACAATTCAAAATGCGCATGCGACTCGAGATTTCATCGACGTGCGAGATGTTGCGACCGCGATCACGACATTGAGCCTCAGCAACTTACTGACGCGTGGCGAGTGTTCGATTTGGAATATTGCCTCAGGGGTAGAACGTTCGATTCTTGAGGTGGCCAGCATTCTTTGCCAGATTGCTGAGGTTGGCTTTGTTTCAAGTCAGGGTGAATCGGAGTCGCGGTCCAGCGTGGTTCGTAGCTGTGGCAGCAGTTTGAAACTCCAATCCCTCATGGACTGGCGAGTCACCATTCCAATGGAAGAGAGCATTCGGGATCAATGGACAGGGTTGCAGGAAAACGAACGCGAATTTCTCGTTGGCGTCAACCGCGCATGAAGGATTGCACTCGATGATACAGCCGGCTCCTGAGCAACATAAATCGGCACAAAGCATCTTGACGGAATTGGCGTGGTACGTGTTAGCCGTTTCGCTTTCGTTAGCGATGATTTGGCTGGCGATGGATCTCAGGCACGCGGACTGGCACATTCCTTTTGGTGTTCCTGGTGACGGCATCTACTACGCGTTGCAGGCCAAGACGCTGCTCGAAACAGGATGGGTCCATGTCAACCCGAGCCTCGGCGCGCCCCTTTCGTTGGAGCTGTACGATTTCGCACACTTCGACAACGTGCAACTAGGGATCATGAAGCTGATTGGGTACGTCGCAGGCGATTGGGGAACCGTCCTCAATGTCTATTTCGTTCTTACTTTTCCAATCACCACATTGAGCGCCATGGTGCTCTTTAGGTGGTTACGCATCCACGCGTGCCTGGCTATCGCGTATAGCCTTTTGTTTGCGTTCCAGCCTTACCACTTCAGCCGTGGGCAAGGGCATATCATGTTGGCATCGTATTTTATGGCTCCCCTCATGATCCTGATTGCACTTTGGATCAGTCAACGACGAGGATTGGGCAGACCTTGCAACAACTCGGATGGCATCAGCTCCAAGATATCTATGTTGGCCCGCTTTGGTCGACTGGCTGGAGCGACGATCATCTGCATGACGGCTGCTTCGGCAGGCCACTATTACACCTGTTTCGGAGTGTTCTTCTTTGTCGTCGCAGGCCTTCGAGCTTCGCTCCGATTTCGACAATGGCGCAATATCAGCGACGCGATGGTCATGGCTTTGGTCGCCATCGCAGCCTTCGCGGCAAACTTGGCTCCCAACATGGCGTATTGGCGAGAACACGGATCCAATCGAGAAGTCAGTTCCAAGCTACCGCAATACTCCGAGCAGTACGGGCTCAAAGCAATTCAACTTGTTCTCCCAATCAACGATCACCGCATTAAATCCCTTGCACGAGCGGCGGATAAGTACAATAGATCGGCACCGCCGGTGGGAGGCGAAGGCATGAGTTCGTCCATCGGGATAGTCGCAACCCTTGGCTTCTTTAGCCTAATCGCTTTGTTGCTTTTCCCTAGAGCCAATGATCCCGACGATTTTTCATTGCATTCTGTAAGCCTCATGAACATCGCAGCCATTTTCTTGGCAACCGTGGGAGGGCTCGGTACGATCATCGCGTACCTCGTGTCGCCACAAATTCACGGCTACAATCGCATATCTATTTACATCGCTCTGTTCGGCCTAATTTGCTCAAGTTACGTTGCAAACGGCTGGTTGAATCGCTTGAGTATGGTGCGGCGATTGCGAAATTGGGTTGCAGTGCTCTCGGCTATTGCGATCATCCTGATTGGCTATTTC
>JBEBHM010000885.1:0-3253 GCA_040080875.1 Pirellula sp. | reverse complement strand
ACTGGCTGCCAAAGTCTATCGCGATCGAATGACGCAGTACTCGTTACAACTCGAATTCGATGTGTTGACGGACAGCCTTACTGGAATTGCAAATCGACGCGCATTTGATTACGAACTCAGACGGAGACTCATTGATTGGAATCGGCAGCGCAACCCGCTCTCGCTGCTGCTGATCGATGTCGATCGCTTCAAGGTTGCAAACGATCGTTATGGTCATACAGCTGGTGATGCAGCGTTGATCGAAATCGCAAACATACTCAAAGCATCGGTTCGTGAGCTGGACTTGGTTGCACGATACGGCGGCGAAGAGTTTGCCGTTATCATGCCTTATTCCACGACGAAAGATGGAATTGTCGTGGCCGAACGAGCTCGCGAGTCCATTGCAAACCATTTGATAACCTCTCATGCACAACAATTTCGACTGTCCGTGAGCGTTGGAATCGCTGAAGTCAACGAAAATGACGATTCCGAGTCATTGGTCCGACGCGCAGACGAAGCCCTCTATCGATCCAAGTCGAACGGTCGAAACAGGTCGTACTATAACTCGGGGACAGGTTGCGAACCGGTGGTTGCAGACGACCGCAAGACTGCGGGCCAAAATGACTCCACTTGCGAAATCATCGCAAACGAAGCAAACAAGTCTATCCATCAAAAGCGGATTGCGATCATCGACGACGAACCGCACATCATTGCGCTCGTACGCAAATACCTTCGCGACGTGGGATACGTGAATTTCGTAACCGTGGCTGACTCTAGCGTCGCCATGACGACGCTGCGAGCCGAAAAGCCAGATCTCATCTTGCTCGATATTCGCATGCCCAAAGTGAGCGGGTTGGAAATCCTTAAACAAGTTCGCGAGGATAGCCTATTGAGATCCGTTCCGGTACTGATATTTACGTCGGCAACCGACATGGATACTAAAGTTGCCTCTCTTGAATTGGGTGCCAACGATTACTGTGAAAAACCCATCCATGTGGGCGAATTGCAAATACGTGTTCGAAATACACTGATGGCCAAGGCTCACGTTGACTCACTGAATGACTATTCCAATTTGCTGGAAAGCCAAGTCGCGATGCGGACCAATGAACTGGCAGAATCCCGTCGCGAAGCCATTCAATGTCTAGCTCGAGCTGCTGAAATGCGAGACGATAATACCGGGCAACACACGATTCGAGTCGGTAAATATGCGGCCATCATCGCAAAAGAGCTGGGCTTTGGGCACGAACGCATTGTTTGGCTTGAACATGCCGCTCAACTGCACGACGTGGGCAAAATCGGTGTTCCCGATAGCATACTTCTGAAGCCGGGCCCACTAACCAAAGATGAATTCGCTACCATGCAACGACACTGTGCGTTCGGGTGCCGAATCATTCGTAACAATGTTGCCACCGACGACTCCATCAAATCAGCGGAAGAAAGCAAAAACCGAAAAACATTTCAGTCACCCCTCATGCAGATGGCAGCCATCGTGGCCGAAACTCATCACGAACGATGGGATGGCGCTGGATATCCTCGCGGGCTCAAAGGAGAGGAAATTCCAATCGAAGGCAGAATCACGGCCGTAGCCGATGTCTTCGATGCCCTAAGCACCGCGCGACCGTACAAAAAGGCCATGCCACTCGCCCAATGCTTCACCATCCTTTCGGAAAATCGCGGATCGCACTTTGATCCTAGCGTCTTAGACGCCTTCTTCCGTTGTAAATCCGAAGTTATTCGCACCTACAACGAATATTCGGACCGTGAGGAACTTGGAACAAATTCGTAGGTCCGCATCTCCGAGGCGGACTTCTAAAACGCAGGTCCGCATCTCCGAGGCGGACTTCTAAAACGTAGGTCCGCATCTCCGAGGCGGACTTCTAAAACGTAGGTCTGTATCTCCGAGACGGACTTCTAAAACGTAGGTCCGTATCTCCGAGACGTACGTCGTGGTAGATGAGCCCCTCGCCTCTCCAGTGTTTGCATTTCGAACCTGCTGATTAACTGAAATGGAATTAGTGCTGCGAGTTTTCGTGGACATCCATTACGGCGTCTCCGGAGATATGCTGCTACGGTCTATCGGTCGCACTGCAGCAGTTGGCCCGTGGCTCGTTTGTATCTGGCCAAACTCATCACATACACAATTTGCGATTGAACGAATCCATCTTCTTGCGCCATGAGCCGATCTTGCGCATCCAGCAAGTCTTGTAGAAGAAACGTTGCTGAACGATCGTCGCCCGGTAACACCTCCCAACGCCGCTGAAAAAACTGAACGTTGGATTCGGCTGCAATGACCGCTTGCTCTTTAGCCTGGAGCAACCGAAATGCAGTTTCAACGTTACGTACCGCGATTTCCACGTCCGAGTACACTTCGGCAGTCAACGATTGAAACTGAGCCGCAAGTTGTCGCAATTCGGCTTGGCGCTTTTGCTCCTGGGCTTTGCCAGCCCGCCTTCCCAAGGGAACTTCGAAAACCAGTCCGGCCGTGTACGATGGAGCCCCCTGCGAGAATTGATCTACCCAACTCTGTCCGACATCGTAGCCACCTCGCAATCCGCTAACATAAGAGTCGAGAACAACGTCGAGAACCGGCAGCAGTTCATTCCTAGCAATGTTGAGGCGAACTCGGCTGGCTTCAATTTCTTGTAGCACAAGGTCGACTTCCGGTCGATTGTCCATCGCCGTCACCAACGCTTCCGGAACCGTAAGGCTGACTGGGAATGGGGTCGGCGATTCGATCGGGACCAACTCGGCCGATCGATCGGACTGAATCATCGGCGAATTAACGAGGACTCGCAACTTGGACTCGGCATTCCGAACGGCAGTATCGCACTGTACTAACTCCGCCGTACGTGTCGTGACCGCCGACTTCACCTGTGCGATTTGACTCTCAAATGAGTCGATGGATCGTCGCTGTTGCAAGTAGTCGAGAACCTCCTTGGCTCGTTCAAAGTTCTTTCGCTTTTGTAATAGCAACGTTCGCTGTCGATAGATTTCCCAATGACCCTCGACAATCGACAGTAAGTGATCTTGAATGTCGGCAAGCGACTGGTCCTTAGCCACGCGGCTATCCAAATTCGCCAGGACAATCAAGCTTCGATTGTAGGGGCGGCCAGCTCCATTGAGGATCGGCTGCGTGTAGCTCAACGACAACCTCGAGTTGCCTTGATCGGAGGGAACAAAAAACTGAGAATTGCTGTTCCGGGTTCCAAAGCGTTGCCCAACTTCCCAGTTTCCTCCAAGCACGTTCTTTCGCCGTATTCCCCCGTTGTAATAC
>JBEBHM010000884.1:0-3256 GCA_040080875.1 Pirellula sp. | reverse complement strand
TACTGGAATTGCTCGAAAGATTCGAGATAATTCCCGTTTCGAATGGTCGACGTTAGACCATGATCGGTGAGTAACTCGCGAGCCAACTCTGCTAATTCGCCATCGATTTCGATTCCCGTCGCTTCAAAGCCCAGAATTTCTGCTAGACCTACGACGACTCCAAGACCGCTGCCCCATTCGCAAAGTGTGCCGCGATCGAGCGAATCAAGAACTTGCCATGCTTTTTCGTAGTTGCTCGGCACGAAATCGAAACACCTAACCGATTTCATGCGATGGCGGGCATCCCGCAAAAACTCTTGAGCAGCTTCGTTCAGTGGTCGCGATGATGGGACGATTACTTTCTCAACGATGAGACCATCCATGTGCGTGCTCATTGCGTTTGATTCGACAACAGGGGTAATAAGGCTCGACTCATGCTGCTCCCGCACCTGTCTTGTGAGTGTTTTTGAAATCTTCCCAAACTATGACGTCATTGTGAATAGGAGTTAATCGCACTTGCTCAGCATCCTTGTTCTCGTCGATGGGCTCGCTTGGTTGCAACCATTTTGAGCTGGGCCGCAAAACGCAGCCATAATCCGGTGCATTGGGCGTGTTCGACGTTGACCGCCTTGTTAAACCGGTATACTAACAGAGCATGTCTGCAAAAAGACCCTACCAGCGAATAGACCCGGCCAGCGAATCCTTTTGGCTAATATTTGGTTACCTAACACGCGAGACAAACATGCGTTCTCATTCGTCCATCGCAAGATCTTTTAAGAAATGCTTGGCAACATGCAGCTTTGCGGTGGCCATGCTATTCCCAGTTTCGACAGTTCTCGGGCAATCGCCAGGATTGTTTGCGAAAGAGAACCTCGTCGCTTGGTGTATCGTTCCGTTTGATGGCTCAAAACGCACTCCCGAGGACCGTGCCAGAATGCTTCGGGAACTTGGAATTCGCCGGTTTGCTTACGACTACCGTGCGGAACACGTTCCAACATTCGATCGCGAGATTGTTGCCCTTAAGAAAAACGGCATCGAACTCTTCGCCTGGTGGTTTCCTACCACGCTCAACAGCGAGGCGAAACTCATCCTGCAGACTCTCAAACAACACGATGTGCATCCGCAACTTTGGGTCACGGGAGGAGGTGGGGACGCTAAACTCGGACCGGAAGAATCCGAGAAACTCTTTCAAGCCGAGGTGGCCCGAATTCGCGCCATCGCGTTGGCGGCTCAAGACGTCGGATACAAAGTGGGCCTCTACAACCACGGAGGTTGGTTCGGAAAACCGGAGAACCAAATTGAATTGGTTCGCCGCATCCATTTGCCCAACGTGGGAGTCGTTTTCAATCTGCATCATGCGCACGACCAATTGGACAACTTGGCTTCCGTTCTGCAGATGCTGAAACCTTATCTCTACGCAGTGAATTTGAATGGAATGGAAACCAATGGCGACAAAATCGGAAAGAAGATACTTCCAATCGGGCAAGGCAACCGCGACAAAGAAGTTTTGGAGATCATTGCTCGCAGCGGATACGACGGACCCATTGGTATTTTGAACCATACCGATGAAGATGCTCGCAAAAGACTTGAACAGAACATGTCCGGACTCGAGCAACTTAGGCTGCGCTAGCAGACATAGAACGATTGTCCCAATCGATCCCGAAGCAATGTAGTGCATTGTGAAACACTCGTCGTTGATCGAGTATCGATTCGGAGAGTCGAGCAACGGTTGCTTAGTCTTTTCTGAAACCTAGCTGCAATGATTTCGGTAAACGTCGCGTTTTGCCGTCGCGGTCAACGCATGCGATGATGCTGTGCCCGGATACTATTTTTCGATCGCTGCGTGCAGTGTTGTGCGGTTCTGCGGTCGCAGGGGGACTTAAAAGTGTCAACTCGTATGCGTGTTCTATTCTGGCACCATGGCAATGTCGCAAGGTCGTAACAAGTTGTAGTTCGTCGTCGAACTGCGCTGGAAAATGGAAGTCGACGTGCATGGTTTTTACGACAAGCATCAAACCGGTAGCTTCCAATTCGCGATAGGAAATGCCGTTGGAACGCAGCATTTCAACTCGTCCGCGTTCGAAGTAATTCAAATACTGTGAATTGTGCACGCGTCCCTGACCGTCGATTTCATGGTATCGAACGCGAATTGAGAGGTGATGAACGGGATGGAATTTTGCATCGCGGGATTCACTCATGCTGCATTCTGACGTTTGCGCTTTGCTATTTTTTTGTAGATGATCGAGTTGCCTCGTTTGCCGACCGATCGAGTCGCTCCGCATCGATGCAAAGTATAGGCGATTTGCTGAGCAAACCAACGCGGTTGCGCGATACAGTCCGCCAGCTCCCGCGTATCGAATTCCGCTGGGAGTTTTGGATTCCCCATGATTTTCCAAAGGTCGGATATGTCGTTCAACACTTCTGCGGTGTGCAATTGAACGACGTGCTGATCGAGAATTTCGTACTGTTTACGTTTCCAGCGGCGATTGGGGCGATCGATGCGCTGTTCCACGCAGTCGACGAACAAGAGTTCAAGTGTCATGTTCGGATGCGGAAACACTTGCGTAAAGTGAATCAATTCGCGAAAGATATCGATCGCGGTAAGTTTCTTGGGGCTTTTACGCCGTCGAAGGAGATTCCCTCCTTGGCGATCATACGTTTCGATCCACTTGCATCCGATCCACGGCTTGATGATTCGGACTGAATGCCCATTGGCCAAAAGATTAGCTATCTTTTTTCGGATGGCCCCTAAGGCGGAATGCTGTATTTCGACCAACCTGCCGTGTGCGTCCAACGCGTCGATTCGGTATCCGTCCACGGTGACTTCGACTTGGTCCGAGTCGCCCGCGAAATGATGCTTTAGTTTCCGATGAAGCGACGTTTCCATGCCCTGGTTATAGCCATGATCCCATTCCGCAGGCAAGATCGATGGCTAAAGCAACGGCCCTGGATCGATTTTGAAGATTCCGCCCTCTTCGTGACTCATAAAATTAGTCTGGACAACCTCAGATTTTGTTCTGCCAAACTGAGGCAAGTTTTTCACAGATCTGTTAGATACAGTTACTGCGATCTTTATTTAGCTTTTCGCAGCCATTCATTTTTTCCGGAGTTAACGATGTTTCAATTGCTTTGCCACACTCGAAAGAGACGTAAATCAGCAGGTTGGCGGACCTTTCGGCCAAAATTCGAGGTATTGGAAGCCCGTGTCGTTTTCGACTCAACACCTGTTGCAATTCTAGATCCGACGCTCGCAGTAAACACTGTTGTGGGAGCCACG
>JBEBHM010000883.1:0-3256 GCA_040080875.1 Pirellula sp. | reverse complement strand
CTGGTTAGATACTCATCGAGTTTGCCGATATCATCGGTCCCAAGCTCACTGCGGAGCGTCGCCGCTTGTTCCCCCACGCCGTCGAGAATGCTGCGACCTTTTTCCAACCGCATCAGTTGGGCACTAATTTCGGACTTGCTCCCGTCCAAGAACATACGTTCAAAGACACGCGAAGGAGAGTTGTCCGCCGGGATTTGCGCACCGGTACTTGTCCAAGACAAACCCAAGCCTTCTCCGGAAAGAATCAGGCTAGGGAATCGCGTATGAGAGCCAATATGCTGGGCGGCATATTGATCCAAAGAAATCGTATTACGGAAACCAGGCCGCCCCGCCCCAGGCGCTCCGGTCAGGAAGCTGGCTGTCGCTTGATGTGCAAACCCAGGGCTTCCACCCGTGTGAGCCAGCCCTGAGATGACGGTAAAATCATTGCGAAAATCGGAGAGCAATTCCAGATACGGCGATGGTTGATAATCTGTTCCCGCGTTCTCTGGAAAAAAATTAGGTGGATAGAATCCAAGCGGTGCGCAAATACAAACCATCCGCCGCCTCGGGCCGATCGAACCGCCATCCTTTGCAAATACATTCAACCAAGGTAATGCAAGGGATACCCCCGTAGCCTGAAGCAATCGTCGTCGATCAATTTTCATGTTTTCCCTCAACCCTCAACCCTCAACCCTCAACCCTGCCCCAACCCTCAACTACTTATTCCGAAATGTACGACTCTGTACGACCTCGTGGATCAGCGATCGAAACCCGTACTGTTTGTTGCGCACTCGCTCAACGATGGCCTTGATGTCCGGTCGATCGGTAAGCGTTGGTGCGGTGCCGGTAGCGTACGCTAATAGTTTTTCCGCGAGGGCCCGCGCAAGCTGATCCTTGTCGGCCAGTAGCAGTTTTTTGTATTCGATGATGCCATCAAACTTTTGTCCGTCCATCGTGACATCGGACGAATCGACCGGCGGGCCACTCAAATAGCGTTTCTTGCGTCCGTCGACCACCACCGGATCCCCCTTACCGATGCTGCGATATCGATCGCGCCAACCTCCGATCACATCAAAATTCTCGAGCGCAAATCCGGGTGGATCGATCAGCGCGTGGCAGCTTCGGCATTCCGCATGCTCGCGATGTTTAGACAGTTGTTCGCGTATGGTCGTTGCACCTCGAATGTCCGGCTCCACCGCTTCGACGTCGACGCTCGGTTTCGGCGGTGGTGTCCCAAGAATACGATCGAGAACCCATGCGCCTCGCAGAATTGGGGAGGTGGTTGTTCCGTTCGCAGTCACCTTCAAAACACTGGCCATGGTCAGCACTCCGCCCCTTCGATATTCGGGTGATAATGGGACCTTGCGAAATTCCAACCCTTCGACGCCCGGAATATCATAGTGCTGGGCAAGCCGACTATTGAGCATCGCGAAATCCGATGCGACAAAATTCGTAAGACTTAGATTGTTCTTTAACAGTTCGTCAAAAAAGAGCAACGTTTCTTTTATGCTCGATACCTTGAGCACGTCGTCGTACTCGGGATAGAGCATGCTGTCGGGCATGGTCGAATCGATGGCGCGGAGAGCGAGCCACTGGCCGCAGAAGTTTTCTGTGAAGGCCAACGCTTTCGGATCTCGCAGCATGCGTTCAACTTGTTGGCGAAGCGTCTCAGGATCGTCAAGGGAACCCGATTCAGCAAGCGAGAACAATTCGTCATCGGGCATGGAACTCCACAAAAAATACGACAAACGACTTGCCAACGCATAGTCGTCCAGCGGTCCATCGGATTCTCGTAGGAACAGGAAATAGGGCGACATTAGAACGGCTTTCAGTCCAACTCGCATGGCCTCTTCCAAGGATGCTTGCGAATCCAACTGGGCATGGACCCGAGACAATATCGGTTTCATGTCCGCATCCGTGACCGGGCGACGAAACGCGCGACGAGTAAATTCACGCAGCAGTTTCTCTGCCTCGTCAACATCGCGCCGATCGCTTGGTATCGCACGCTTGACTGCATCCTGCGTCATATCGCCAAACATCGCGCGATAGCTATCGGGCGGCCAAGTTTCGATGATGGGTCCTTCGATGTCCACCCATTGAATAACAAGGCCAGGACCTTGATAGTTCTCGGCACCCACCTTTTCGACATCAGGTGGAATAGCGCCTAGTCCATCGGCGATAATGCGAATCGTTTGGTTCGGGTCCAACGATTCGGTAAACTCGACGACCGTCGGTGTCTCTGCGGGAACGTCAAAATAACCGATGAGACTCTGTTGGGCGGCGGCATTCATAGGACCGACCATCACATGAAACGTGACCGGCTTTTGAGTTTGGAGTCCATAGCCGGAAATGCGAAAGCGATACTTGCCGCGTTCGCGAGTTTGAAACTGCCAAAGCGTGACTTGAATGTTGGCAGATACCCAAGAACTGAAAATTGCGACTCCGTCATCCATGTGTCGATAGACGCTGCCGGTTGGTTTGATGGTCCTTTCGTTTTTGATGTCGAAACGTCGGCTGAGGGTGCGAGGTTTGGGGCCAGAAGCGATGGCTGCGTCGAGAGCACGGTCCGCAGACTTCAGGTAGCTATCCATCAAGTAAGACGAAACATGCATTGCCTCGGCATTATTGTCGAAACCGGTGATCGATGTGTCGAGCGGAAGTAGATCCTTTAACTCGATGTCTACCTTGAGCAAGTCGCGAAGTGTGTTGACATACTCGGCACGACTCAAGCGACGCAAAACTGTGCGGCTTTGCGCCGTGCCCGTCGGCGTTGTGGGTGCCGACATCTGAGCGCCGATCCAGTCAAGAACCGAATTGACTTCCAATGCGGAGGGCCGAGTCTGTTCCGATGGTGGCATCGTACCGGCCTGCAATTGTTCCGCGACCGCCAACCACAACTTGCGGTTCGTCTCGATCGCAAAGTCGGTACTCAAGCTTGAAAAAAGGAAGTCTCCTTTGGGTTTAGAACCTGTGTGGCATTCACGACAACGTTTGTCGAAAAAAACCTGCGTAATGTTGTCTTGTGCGATCAACGGCAACGAATCGTATGCCGACAGAACCAACGCGGTCGTCAAAAACAACGCCATCGTCGAGCTTTTTGCAACGTAGGACCCAGCGCACGCCATATCGCTTCCATTTCCAATTCCAAAACACCCTTGGATCTTAACCTGAACATACCGTCCAAGCAACGAGCACGTAGGTCCGCATCTCCGAGGCGGACGAGCTTGCCGTTGAAACCCTCATCTCCCGGATGGATTTGCATTCCAAACCGGTA
>JBEBHM010000207.1:0-12220 GCA_040080875.1 Pirellula sp. | reverse complement strand
TTGCTGGGACTGGCTTGCTGGGACTGGCTTGCTGGGACTGGCTTGCTGGGACTGGCACGGAGTTGCGGAGCAACTCCGCTACGTAGGGGACAATTTATCATCGATTTTTCCCGAGTTGAGTACAATCGAATAGCAAGGACGCTGGGGATATTAGTTAAGGGGCTCTCAAACCACACACACACCACGAGCACCGAAATGGCAGGAATATTTCAATATGGCCGTATTTCCGCGTGCGCCCTGCGTGCGTTCGGAAGTGTACTCATCTCACAGATTTTAGCACTTCTCCTTTTAACAACATTTCTTCCCATCGGGTTAGGAGAGGACGAGGTTGCACCGAAGGGTGGCGTTCGAAAAAATACGAAGCGTGGCAATCTACCCGCGCAGGTTGAAAAAATAGATGCTGCCCTAGTCACTTATTGGCGCGAAAACGGCTTGAAACCATCGCCTGCCGAGGAAGAGCTGAAGTGGTGTCGTCGGCTTTTTTTGGATGTGCTGGGACGTATCCCGAGCTTTGAAGAATTTGCTGAATTTACTAAAGACAAGTCACCCGACAAGGAGTATCGGCTTGTGGTTCGTTTGTTGAATGATGATCGATACACGGAGGAATTTGCGGGTCACTGGTCTGCGGTTTGGACGAATACTCTGATCGGTAGAAACGGAGGGATGGAAAATAGAAGTTTGACCAATCGTGAGGGTATGAAAAAGTATTTGCGTGATAGTTTTGCAAAGAACAAGCCTTATAACGATATGGTATATGAGTTGGTAACGGCGACGGGCGCAACGAAGCCGGGGGTCGAAGGATTTAATGGAGCTTCTAACTTTCTGGCAATGAAGGTGAACGAAGAGGATGGTACACAAGCCACGGCGGCAGTATCTCGCATTTTCCTTGGGCTCCAAGTGCAATGCACTCAATGTCACAATCACCCATTCAATCAATGGAAGCAACAGAAGTTTTGGGAGTTCAATGCGTTCTTTCGCCAGACGCGTGCTCTCCGAAAGTTTGTGCCGAATTCACGCGACTTGGACCATGCCGAACTGGTCAATCAGGATTTCGCAGGTCAAGGTCGCAATCCAAGTCAGGCAGAGATTTATTTTCAATTGCGAAACGGACTTACTAAAGTGGCTTATCCCGTTTTCACGGATGGCACGGAGATTGATCGAAGCGGGTATGTGCGCGAAGTGAATCGGCGAGATGAACTTGGCAAGTTGATCATGCAGAGTCCTTTTTTAGACAAGGCGATCGTCAATCGGATGTGGGCTCATTTCCTTGGGTATGGATTCACAAAGCCAATCGATGACTTGGGACCGCATAATCCGACGGTGTTCGGAGACTTGTTTGAGGAACTTGCGAACGACTTTCGAAATAGTAGTTACGACCTAAAGCAATTGATGGTATGGATTACTATGTCGGAACCCTACAGAGTCTCGTCGCGCATCACGAAGGACAATTCAGCCGACGATCCATCGTCGGGTGAGTCGCCTAAATTCAGTCATTTTTATTCGAGGCAGATGAGTGCAGAGCAGTTGTATGAGTCGCTGTCGACTGCAACCCAGGCAAACCGCCGTGGAACGCTAGAAGAACAGCAACAGCGCCGGGAAGATTGGATGCAACAGTTTGTGGTTGCCTTTGGTACCGACGATGGTGGTGAGACGACGACTTTCAACGGCTCCATTCCGCAAAATCTCATGCTTTTCAACGGCGACTTGATGAAAGAGGCGACGTCGTTGGAAGCAGGGAGTTGGCTAAAACGATTGACCGATTCCAAAGCCAATCCAAAAGAAAAGATTCAGCGATTGTTTATCGCTGGTTTAGGACGACTGCCAAAGCCGAATGAATTGACGATGTCGCAGAATTTGTTAATCGCACGTAAGAACGAGTTGGGTCCCATGTTACAAGACATGTGGTGGGCCATCCTTAATAGTAACGAATTCATATTCAATCATTAATCACCTAAGGAACCATCGCTATGTGGTCTCGATACGCTCCGCCTCAGGGCATGAACCGCCGACATTTTGTTAGCCATATGGCGGGTGCCAGCGCTTTGATGGGGTCCTCGTTATCGCTCGGACATTCGTTGCGTGTTCACGCGGATACACTTCAAAGGAATCGAAAAGCATGCATCTTGTTGTGGATGGGGGGCGGCCCTTCCAGCATGGACATCTGGGACTTAAAGCCGGGTACCGATAACGGTGGTCCGTTCAAGCCTATCTCTACCTCCGGCGATGTTCAGATTTGCGAACACATGCCGCTCATGGCCAAGCAAATGCATCATATGGCAATCGTCCGTTCGATGAGCACTCGTGAAGCGGACCACAACCGAGGGCGTTACTACATGCACACCGGCTATGTTCCCGACCCAAACGTCGACTTTCCAAGCTATGGTTCGGTGATTTCGCATGAATTGATTTCGCAGCGACCGGAACTGGACATCCCCCCGTTTGTGTCCGTTAGCGGCCCCAGTGAAGGGCCAGGTTTCCTAGGAATGGCCTGGGCTCCGTTTAATGTCTCGAGCAACGGACGGGTCCGAAATTTGGAAATGAAGACTGACAAAGAACGGGTCATGCAACGTCGTCGAGCCCTGGAATTGATTGAGGATTCGTTTATCTCGCAGAAGCGGGGCTCGATTCTAGAAGACCATCGCAAGGTCCTCGGGAAAACTTTCGAACTCTTGACCAGCGCTCAAATGGATGCATTCAACGTCGAAAAAGAATCCGACGCGGACAAAGATAAATATGGTCGAAATGGGTTTGGACAAGGGTGTTTGCTGGCTCGACGATTGATCGAGGTAGGTGTACCCTTTGTAGAAGTAGATTTGGGAGGTTGGGACAACCACAATGGCATCTTCCGAATCTTGGAAAATGATCGTTTGCCAACTCTTGACAAGGCCATGAGCGGGTTGGTAAGCGACCTTGCCGAACGAGGTTTGTTAAAAGATACGGCCATCGTTTGGATGGGGGAATTCGCACGAACACCGCGTATCAATGCAGACGCCGGACGCGACCACTGGGCCAGGGCCTGGAGCGTTGTTGTGGGCGGTGCGGGGATACGGGGTGGAAAAGCCGTCGGCGCCACTAGCGAGGATGGGACCGAGGTTATCACTGAACCCTATTCCTCCGAAGATTTGATGGCCTCCGTTTGTCACGCATTAGGTATTTCTTTGGAAACAACATTTACTAGCCGAAATGGTCGACCGATGAAAATAGCCAACAGTGGCAAGATTATCAAAGATCTTTTCGGGTAACGATTTGACAACACAACCGACTCAATCCCCAAACTCCGAAGCTGCCTGGGATGTTTCGCTATTGATCGCGGAACATCAAGCTGGCATCTGGAGGTACTTGCGCTCGATCGGTTGTGACCATTCGCTCGCAGACGATCTAACACAGGAGACATTTGTGGCGGTGCTTCGGCGGCCGTTTACACAGGTTAGTCCGTCAGCGACCGGTTGTTACTTGCGGCGAGTTGCATACCACTTGCTCGTTTCCTACCGACGGAAGCACAGGCGGGTTGTTTGCACAATGGATTTGGAGCGGCTGGACTCCCAATGGATGCGTTGGGCTGGCGCCGAAGGAGATGGAGGTGAAATCATGGATGCCCTGACCGAGTGTTTCAGTCGGCTTACTAAACGGGCTCAACTATCACTAAGACTTCGATTTACGGACGACGCGACGCGAGAGCATATCGCAAAGGAACTTGGCGTTACGGAGCATGGCGCGAAAAACCTAATGCAGAGAGCAAAAATGCAGTTGAAAGATTGTGTAGACGGGAAACTGAATCGTGAATAAACCATCAAACAATAACCGTCCTGCCGTTTCCAATGGTTTTGATTCGGCCGAAACATTGGTTTCCAACCTTTTGCCCGATGTCATGTTGCGGCGCTCGCCGCCCGACCTTAGGAAACAAGTCAAAGCAAGGCTTGATGGGCTGAACGTTGTATCTGGTCCCTTTTCGGAAGCCGACTATGAAGCGGCGGTTTTTTTCGCGGAAAGCGAATTGCAAAAGGGATACGGTCTGACGTTTCCTTCATCGCAACAGGAGTCACAGCGTCAAAGCCATGTCGATCCAAGACCTGGTGCTTGGGTTCGGCGCTTCGTGGTCATGGTATCAGGCATCGCAGCTTTGATCGCGCTAGTGTTTTTGGTCCCTCTGGCAATTCAGAAGTGGAACGAACCAGACCAAAGCCAGATTGCCATTGAAACACCCAATAGGGTTGAGTCCTTTCCCGATTCCAATGCCCAAGTTGCAGACGCGCCGTCGGACCAAGGAGATCGCTCAGCTGAAAACATGGAGTTGCCGAAGCCGAAGAGCCCGATCGATGATGAGACTCGTGCCGTGGTCGATGCGGCTCCCGCGAGTTCCAACGAATCGACTGCTGCACCCAGGTCGCCGTCGACGAAACAGGAGGTCCCACTAGAAAACAATAACCGCCAATCCAGCTCCAATGCATTAGTCCATTCGTTGACGGACCGCGATATCGTCGGAGTGATCGACGACCAGTTCGAGCATCTTTGGAAACGGGTCCGACTTGCGGCTCTTCCCAACGTCAAGTCGGAAGAATGGCTAGATAGAGCCGCCATGGCCATCGTTGGTCGCGTATTGACTGCAGCAGAGAAAGAGGTTTATCGAGCGAACCGGAGCGAACAAAGGGATGTCGAATTCGTGAACAAACTGGTCGATAGCGGAGAATTTGCTTCGCACTGGGCAGAACTGATGGCGGAGCATTACTTAGGCTACCGTGTCATCGGAATTAGAAAACAAGCGGCTCCACAGCGGCAGTTTGTTCAGTGGCTTGCGGACAACTTGTCGAAACATGTCTTTGTTGGCGACATCGAACGCGACATGGTAGGCTCAATCTCTAAGTTGCCGATCGAAAGCACCAGTGAGCGCCAGGACCCTGCGTCGTTCTGGATAGCCGAAACAATGGAACGCACCGCGATTGACCTTGGCCAGTCTCCCTCGGCTCTACTAACAACTCCTTCGCATGCAAAACACGCGAGCCATATTGATCTTGCAAGGCAACTTATACGAGTTAGTGGAAACTCCGCTTTGGTGTGCGCTCAATGTCATCAGGCGGAATCTCGGAACGACGGAACGCTCGATTTGCTCGCGGTCAAGCCGGAGTCCTCGACAGCCGGCACGTCTGCATTTTGGCAAGTGCCAGCCAGCCTTTCGGGTATGTCCTTCGTACGAAGGAACGAGAATGAACGCGTATTGGTACAGTCTTCGACTAAGGACTTTTTCTTTGAGGATGCGGAGGGCAGATTGAATGTGGCGACGGCTGGGCCTCCGACCTTGGTGCGTTCCGATTCATTTAATACCAGTTTGGGCGAATGGATGTATTCATCCCTGGAGCCAAGACGTGCCCACGTCGACATGGTTTGGGGCAAAGTCTTTGGACAACCGCTCGTCCCGGTATTTGGTCTGACGGAAGACGAAGGTCGGGATGAACGGATCGACCTTCGCGACTTGCTGGCCGAACAACTTCAAAGTGGCAAAAAGGATTTAGGGTCGCTCGTTCGATGGTTGGTATTATCTCACCCGTTTCGAGTCGAAGGCCAAGTCATGGATTCTCCGTGGTATTTGAGATCGACCGATCAGCAAATGGCTGACACGCAGCGACAAATGAGGTTGTTTGCCAGTTCGTCCTCACCAAAACCTGCCGCACAAGAATACGGCAAACTTTCCGCTAGTCGCGTGGCCGCGTGGATTGAAAACAAGCGATCGTTCGACTCAAAAAATCAAGCGTTAGCACAACGTATGGAAAACCAAAACACTCCGAACAAGTCACCTCAGGTCAGCAAGTCGAACTATAGCGAAGATCAGGTTCGGTATTTGGTTTCTGTGGCCCGTCCCTACGACAATTTGGGAACACTTGCAGATCGACTTGCCTCCAGTTCTATGAAATGGCCGGAGTTGCTTGATCACGCATTTCTGGTTAGCGACTCGCGAACTCCGAACAAGTCGGAGCGAGACGAAGCCAATAAACTTTTCGAAGCGACCGGCCGAGATCGTGCCAAAGCACTGGTCATGATCATCCAAGCTCGATTGGGCACACATTAAGCGAGCGGCAATATTGTTTGTACCGTGCGAGCAAAATAGTTTGAACCAGGCGAGTGAGGCTCCTGCCGAGCTTTGGTTTGGCTCCCAATTGGACGTTTGGGTTAGCCAGAGTGAGTTGTCGTGGAAGCGTCGCTCCGCGGTGCGAATTTCCGCCTCGGAGATGCGGCCCTACGTAGCAGCGTATCTCCG
Source organism: Pirellula sp. (assembly GCA_040080875.1). Taxonomy (GTDB): domain Bacteria; phylum Planctomycetota; class Planctomycetia; order Pirellulales; family Pirellulaceae; genus JBKCUI01. Next base: position 5,970 of record JBEBHM010000207.1, on the reverse strand, counting down.
AGACGCTGGAATTCGATATCAGCGAAAACTCGCTGCACCGATTCTATTTCAGCGTAAACTCAGGTTTGTAAAGTAAATTCGCTCGGCAGATGAGAGTTTCAGTGGCCACTGCGTCCGCCTCGGAGATGCGGCCCTAGGTAGCAGCGTATCTCCGCGGGCGCTGGGCTCAAAAAAATCACACCCTCGGAGATGGGGACCTAAATTAGCGGCGGGCAAAGTCCTGCAAGTTGGAGTCGCGCGAGGCAAGTGACGGTGTCGGACGCGTGGCGGACATCGACTCAATCAAGTGCTTTTGGTCCAAGTAGTTCATGATGGCCACTCGAACGTCTACAGGCAACGACGAAAGCTTGGTCAAGTTGTAAGAGACGCCCTGTTGATAAATAAGGGTTTCCAACCATTGCTTTGGAATCGATGGCTCATAGATATCCAATTTGGCTCCCAGCTTGTGAATCGGAGTTGGGAAACTGCGTTGCTCGATTGTGCGTGCATAAGTCTTGGCGTAATGATTCAAGCTCTCTTGTTGCCGAACGTAGTTTCTTGCTGCACGTGCGGCGTGGTCGTCTAATTCTTGATACATGGCAACCACAAATTGCTGCGATGACAAAACGCGAGGACGCTTCGCACCAGCGTGTTCAAGTCCTGCCGCATCGATCGTGACGTCGAGCAAATCGGCCCTCCAGGAATAGGGCACTTCGAATACGACGCGAAATGGGCGAGCACCTTCGAGCGTAGTCTGGGACGACTGTCGAACCTTGAAATAGACGCCTCGTCGTCGCTCCAGCGTACCTGCCGCATTGACTAGTTCCAGCGCGGGCTTCTTAGCGTAGTGGACACTTTCATTTTGATTGTCGTGATAGTATGCGTAACCTTGGGCAGAGCCCACGCCCGGATAACCACCCATCCCTCGAATCGCAGCTTCGCGAACGCGTTCTTGATTCGAATTGACTTGCATCGCTCCAAAGATTTCGGATTGAAGCTCGGTTCGCGGCGAATAGTCCGCGACTTGGACTTCTTCGTGTCGACTGACGATTCTCACGGTATACTCGGTCACAACCGCTGCATCTCCCGGTGTAAAGAGTGCGGAGACATCGAGCTGAACCTCGACCATTCTGGAATTCGGCATCTGACTCATCAATCCCATCGGATTGGCCTCACGCGCCGAAACCAGCGGATTGACGTCAAAGGCAACTTGGCCATATCCATTCGCGGACGCGACCACTATCAACGCACACACTACCAGTAATCGATACAAATTGGAAAAAGCACTCATTTGAATAACTCCATTCTTTGCATTCGCCGCAAGCTGCTCAGATTCGCGGCTCACAGTGAACACCCCCCTTGGTTTCGGATCTACGACTCAGTCACGACCCATGCAATGATGCAGTATAAGATTGCTCATGAGATGCCTGATGAGCAACTGCTGTTCCATCCTGGAAAGAAGCATCCAAAAAGCCTCAAATCTCGCCTGAGGGTTTTTCCATCCCTCCTAACCCGCAAGATTCGCCTTGAAGTGATTCCATTGCGTTGTAATAGTAACAACACCTAAATGTCCGACAAGTAAAATCATCTCGCAATTGCAAGCTGATCAAAGCTGGTAACGGCAAGGCCGGTAAAGTCGGTAGGCAAGGGAAGGTTGTTGGGGCGAACGCTAGCAACCGCTTGGATTCCGGCTAGTTCTGCCGCAAGAATTTCTGAATGCACGTCTGTCACAAAAACGATGTCAGCCGGATCAAGATGGCAGTCTGACGCGATGTGCTCGAAACTCCACCGCTCCTTCTTCGATCCTATCGTCGTATCGTAGTGAGCAGAGAAAAATGATAGCAAGTTGCCTTCGGTCGTATGCTGGAAGAAGAGTTTTTGAGCTAACACACTACCGGACGAAAAGATCCGAATGTCGAGACCCGAGTCCCTCCATCGTTGGAGTGCTGGCACGACATCAGAAAACAACTTTGCTCGCAATACGCCAGATTCAAATCCCTTTTGCCAGACCATGCCCTGGAGTTGTTTGAGCCCTGTCGATTTACTGTCATTCTCCATCAACCCCTCGAGGTGCTGATGAAGAATGACGCACGCATCGCCAGCATTGTTACGCCAATTTTTTCCAAGCCACGCCTCTGCGTTTCCGAACTCGGCATCTGCCGCAACTTGTTCGATGGATTGTTGCACGGAGTGCAAATGCCAGTTGGTCTCCAGGAAATCAACCATTCCGCACCTTGCGTAAGGAAACATCACATCGTGAACAAAGCGAACGTCGGAAACGGTGCCTTCGATGTCAAGCAACACGCACTTGGCGCGCAGTTGTATTTCAGCCGTGTGTGTCAAGATTATGGCCGAAGGGCTGGTTCAATCCGTTTTTCGATACCCGCATCTGGGCGAACATAGCTCGCTCCAAAACACATGGGGCTAAATCGGCCATGCACACCTTCATTGACGTAATGCGGGGTCCAGCCGGCAACATCTTGAAAGAATCGAATGCATCGAATGTGCCGATCGTCACAAAGGTTAAACCAATGCTTCATTCCATAGGGCACGTTGATCATGTCACCGCTTTCGACCGTGACACCGAACACGGGCCCGTTTTCAGGATGTAAGTGGAATATCCCTTTGCCGGAGACGGTAAACCGAACTTCATCTTCCAAATGAGTATGTTCTTTGTTGAACTTGGCGAGCATGGCATCCAAATTCGGCGTTTCCGGCGAGACGTTGATCACGTCCGCAGTCACGTAGCCACCTTGCTTTTTGATCGCTTCGATTTCCGTCGCGTATTCGGTCAAGATCTCTTGGTCGGTTGCGGAGGGTTTGAGTCGACCCTCAACTTGCCATTGTTCGTAGCGGATACCGAATGGCTTGAGAAACTCAGCGATTTCCCGTGGATCCTCGATTGTTCGTTGTTGGTCAGGTACGAATACGCTTGCCATGGCATAAACCCCAGCGAGAGAAAGTAAAAGGTGACGTTCGATTCCCAAGAAATGATAACGCCCCAGTAGCTTAGACGCCAGAGTAGAGCAATCGTCCCAAATGCTCCGGGAACTACTCACTCCTCGACTATTCCTGTCGATTATCTAAGTATCCCTGTCGAATATCTAAGTCGGCGATCGTTTAGATTGGTATTTTGCCACCACTGGCCAAAGCAGTGAGGTTGCGTAAACTATGAGATCGCAGCGGAAGTCTGGAACCTGCGTCCAAATCTTAAAGAACTTTGAATTTCAACGTCGTTCAACCACGAACCCTGGGAGTTTTATAATGGCTCATACCTTGCCACCGTTGCCGTACGCCTCCAATGCGATGGAACCACACATCGACACGCAGACGATGGAAATCCACCATGGAAAACACCACCAAGCGTACATCAACAACCTAAACAAAGCTCTCGAAGGATCACCGCTGGAATCCAAAACTGCGGAAGAATTGATCAAGGACCTGAGCGTTGTGCCGGACGACAAACGAATGGCCGTTAGAAATAACGCGGGTGGGCACGTCAACCATTCGTTCTTTTGGCAAGTGATTGGCTGGAACGCTGGCGGCAAGCCGAGCGGAGCTCTTCTGGCCGATATCGAAGCTACTTTCGGGAGCTGGGATTCCTTTAAGGAAAAATTTGCAACTGCAGGCACGACACGATTTGGAAGCGGGTGGGCTTGGTTGGTCGTCAATAAAGGCAAGCTGGAAATTGGGTCCACAGCGAATCAGGACTCGCCTCTCATGGGCAAAGCGGTTGCAGGTATCGAGGGAACTCCCATCCTGGGACTCGACGTTTGGGAGCATGCCTACTATTTGAAATACCAAAATCGCCGACCCGACTACATCACCGCTTTTTGGAACGTCGTAAATTGGAACGAAGTCACCAAACGCTACGATGCGGCCAAAAAAGCGTAGCGATGAGATTTGGGCTGAGCGTTGAGGGTCGACGCTACGTCTGTCGCCCTTGAGGTACTCCAAGATTCCGAAATGCAAGACAATAGCGACTTGGCCGATGTGCCTGTCTGGTATGCAAACGGTTTGTCGTTCGAGTGTACTCAATGCGGCAACTGTTGTAGCGGACCAGGCCAAGGCTATGTTTGGGTCGATGAAGAAGAAGTGCATGCGATCGCCACTTTCATGGGAATGGCAGATCGCATCGACGAGTTCGAGCGCAGGTTCACTCGCCGAATAGGCACAAGAGTAAGCTTGGTCGAGTACTCCGACGGAGATTGCATTTTTCTCGACCCAACCCGGCGCACTTGCACCGTCTATGACACTCGTCCAACTCAGTGTCGAACGTGGCCGTTTTGGAAATGCAATCTCGACTCCCCAAAATCATGGGCGCGCGCAGCCAAGAATTGTCCGGGCTGCAATCACGGCAGGTTGTATTCGCTGACGGATATCCGTGAGACTCTTACCAAAGACGACTGACTGTCGTCGCTATTAATTAGTACGACAGCACAATTGTGGCGACTTTTGCTCCGCAAAATCGGCTGCTAGCCGTCGAACGGCAGCCTCAACGCCATCCTTCGCTGTCGTATGTTTCGTCAATCGCCCTTTTTCGTAAGACGATCGAGCGGGCTTTCCACGGCAAGTCCCGGCCGATTCATGACGTGTGTGTATACCATCGTAGTCTTCACATCTTTGTGACCTAGCAACTCCTGCACAATGAGAATGTCGGCGCCATTTTCAAAATGCGAATTTGACCATGACAATGCTTTTCCTTTTCAAGTATACGTTTACGCTTGACGGTTCAGGATTTGTTTTTGGAGCGATTCCGTTTTTGACTGTAACTCCTCAAGCCTATTGTGTGACAACTCATCATCCGTTGAGTGTGGAATCCCCAGGATCGACTGCAGCGCGCGGATGAGCTTGATTTCGCCTTCTTGTCGTCCTTCCTGTCGGGCGTCGATGAGATTCGATTCGTAGTCCATGGTAGCCTTTTGTCGTAAATCATACATCTCGCGTTCCTTCGTTTTCATGTGGATATCCCTCAGTTCGGCTGTCGCACGCAAAAACGCTAACCCAGGTAGCAATTCTTGCAATTCCTTTGCCGTGTGCTCATGGGAGTGCCTGATCCAATAACACCATTGCTCCAGTTCGCTCGACGCGGTGACGGTTGCAGGCGCTCCATTGTACTTCGATAACTCGATCGTGTGAGCCTCGATCGAATTTGGCAATACCTCGCCGGTGGTTCGTTCTACCAATCGATAATGGTGATGCAACCGCCCATCATTCCACAAGTTTCGCATTAACAAACAGACAGAATACGTCGCCTTCAATTGGCTGTAGCCATGTCCCGTTTGAAGCTGATCGGAATAGCCCCTGCAACCGTAGTACAAGGCGCGTTGGGCGAAACTGTCATGCACTACGATTTGAACTTCGACAATGAAGACTCTCCCGTTTTGGTCGGTTGCCTTCACGTCGACACACACCAGTTTGTCGTCTTCAAAGTCTTTAAAGGAAAAGGGATTGAGAATCACCACGGAGACGATTGTGTGCGTCAATTCCAGGATTGAGTTGAGCAAACCAATAAGACAAATCTCGTTTCCCGGTTTGCCAAATATCTTCTTAAAAGCGAAATCGATCCAAGCTCGAATCCCAATCTTTGCTGACATCGCCAATAAGTCCTTTCGCTCCTCAAACCAAGATGCGAAACCGCGCAACACTCGAAAGCGAACGATTCTACCTCAATCGAACTCAAATACATACAACTTGGACACGTGGTATGTGCGATTCCGTTGGGCAGCTTCGATCAGAAAACGATACATGAGGTGGCGATGGTTGATAGTGACTCGTTAGAAGCCTAAAGTTCGCCGCCTTCAGAGGGGACCGCAATGACTGGGCGCGCGTGGTCGAGTTCGTCTAGCCAACCAGTCAAGTTCACGCACCGATGCAAGATCGATCGGGTCCGATTAGAACGATCAACGGGCAGTGATTCGAGCCGTCGTTTCAAACTTCGAACTTCGCACTTCCAACTTCTACCGCTTCGATCATTGGGCGATCCATGAG
>JBEBHM010000206.1:0-12264 GCA_040080875.1 Pirellula sp. | reverse complement strand
ACCGAATGCTTCTGGCCATCTTGAGTCGCAAGTCGCGCGAACCAAACTTTTTCACGCAGCGATGGTTCGATCATGGTTTATCCGAAGTGGTCGACGCAATATCGAAACGACCGCTCGACTTTGCGCCCGGTGCTCAAGTCAACTATTCGAATGCGGCACCTTATGTTTTGGGTCGAATCGTTGAAGTCTGCTCAGGCCAGCCATACGGCGAATTCGTGCGGAGCGAGATTTTGCAGCCATTGCAAATGCGAGACAGCGGATTCTCGGTGGAAACCAGCAAAGTCGACCGAACCGCGGTCGTTTATCGGCGCGAAAAGGGTGCCTTGTCGATATACTGCCGCTACGATCCGGCATGGAAAGTAAAGATGACGATGCCTGACGGGGGCTTGTTCTCTACGCCACACGACGTCGCCCGATTTGCAAATTCATTTCTCGATAAGCAGTGGATGTTGCTGCGAGAGGAATCGGTCAACGCTATGTTGAGCCAACAGAGCAATGGATACGGGCTGGGGTGGATACTGGACCGGGAGAATCAATTCAGCCATTGGGGATCGAGCGGAACTCTGGTTTGGGCTGACACGAAGAGTGGAGTGGTGGGTGTGTTTTTTTCGCAAATCCAGGACTTCAACCTGCTTGCCAAACTCCGCAGTCAAGTTCGAGACGCAGTTGACGCCGCGTTCGAGTCCCCTTCATAGACACCAAGGGAAGCCATGACCGAGATGTCAGGTGTTGCCGCCCCTGCGACAAAATCCGCAAGAGGTTTTTCGTTCGCACGCGACGAGCGAATGACAGGTTCATGCGTTAATTGACATCGCCTGCAAGGACGGCTTCGTCAAGCTTCCTTTTCATTGGACATCCGTGGCAAGACCACCACTGGGCCGCTTGCGAGTCAGACCATCCGGTTGATTGAGGCACCCCACTCAGCATGCGATGCAACTCAGACACGGATTGGGGGCGGTTCCGAGGATCTTTCTCCAGACATGACAAAATAATTGCATCCAGTTCCGGCGGAACGCTTGAGTTTATTTGCGATGGAGCTGGAGGAACTTGATGCGCGTGAGCCAGAACTACTTTGAGCAAGTTACTCTCGGTGAACAATTCTCTTCCCGTGACTAGAAACCATGCAACCACCCCCAGCGAATAGATGTCGCTGCGCTCGTCGGCTGATTCTCCGAGCGCTTGCTCAGGGGCCATGTAGTGCGGAGTACCGGAGATCATCCCCATCTGCGTAATTCGAGCATCGTCAGGGATCGACAGCGGCATTACCAGTCCAAAATCAAGCAGCTTCACTACGTCAAATACTCCACCACGTTGAGCCGAGAAAATGTTGGCTGGTTTAATATCGCGGTGGATGAGACCCATCGCATGAGCCTCGCGAAGCGCCTGACAAACTTGGGTCAACAAATGCACAACTCGATCAGGTTGCATGGCTCCATGCATTCGAACCAATTCCTCCAGGTTCATGCCTGGAAGATATTCCATGACATAATAAAACGTCCCGTCAGTCGCACGTCCGTAGTCGAAGATTTCGACTGAATTCCAGTGGGTTAACTGTGCGGTGGCTCGCACTTCGCGTTCAAAGCGTGCCAAGGTACTTGCATCACCCGCCCGGTCCGGTCGGATGACTTTGACCGCACAACGTCGTTTAAGCATAAGATGTTCGGCCAAATACACTTCGCCCATTCCGCCAGAACCAAGGCGTCGCCGTAGCTGGTACTGTCCAAGCTGCCTCGCTTCGAATGCTTCGCGGCGCAGCGAGTTTACCATGTGAACACCCCAAATCGCAATCACGGCTGATAACAACAGCACTAAAATGTTATCGATCACACCTTGCTTCAAATACGATGGCTCTGTAATAAGCACATCCAACCCACCCGTGGTCCATTTAACAAAAAACAAGAGCGCAATAGGAGTCGCCGTCATCACAGAAATAACTACCGCAGCTCTCCTCCATGTGTTTGGAACAAATAAAGCATAGGTGAAAACCAATGTCATCCACATCGGCGCAGTCGTCGCTACATAGCCATGCTTGGCACCAGCCACCAATACAGAGTAGCTGACCATCGAAAAAAAGACCCCAGTGACTCCAAAAATGGCTAGCTCCGTGACGCGAGAGTAGTGCGTAACGTAAATGCAATTGCGACAAAGTCTCCATCCTATGAAGCCCGTAATGAACGTCGCCAGGCCATGGCTGATCAGCACTAACCAGTCGAATGCGGATTCCAATTCCGAAACGCGAGCCAATCGAACCAGGAGAAAAATCAACAAACCCGATGCAAGCGCAATCGAAGTCGATCGCAATCGATGACGAAGCAACGAGTAGGTTTGATCGGTCAAACACTCGCCGCTGCCCTCCACGAGCACCATGGCAGGTCTCATTTGCTTGTCGTTTGCGGATTGACCGCGTTCGGGATGAATCCCAATGGACTTCTCCAACGCGCTCGATGCCGAACTTTGCGGCAAATCAATCGTCTCACCGAGATCTGGGGTTTTGATTGTTGACATCTCTCAATAGCGTCCCAGGGGTTGATAGCCAGCCAACGAGCTAAATCATACTCGATTCGCTCTGGTTACGATGCTTTGCTTGGATTCGTCAGAATGGACCTTCCAAGTTACTTTGCTTTTGGAACGTAGGGCTTTACCTGGAAAGAAAATTCACGAACATCTCCATCGCCTGGGGGCAAATTGAGGGGCCGGCGAAACTGTTGATTGCCAATGCCATCAAAACAGAACTGATACAGTCCTGTAGGACTGTCGATGCCCAACGTGTATTGATCCGGTAAAAGACCGGGAATAACCCACTCCCCTTCATCTGATGGAACGTCTTTCTTTTGGTGGATGATTCGTCCGTCTTTGGCGATGATCATGAATGCCATTTTGTTTTCCGACTCGCCATCCAATTGGAATTTTAGACGAACTGTAACTGCGTTCGTTAGCTCGGCTTTCAATTTGGGCTCGCCATTCCAAGGAAACTGTTGCTCAACGAATCCTTTGGCATCGACCACCCAACGTCCAAAGGCTAATGACACATCGGGAACCTCGATCCAACCCTGAGCATTGCTGGTCCCCTTGTAAAGGAAATTTTCCTTTTGGGTTGCGTGGACATTACTGTTTGTGCCGACTCGAAATAATCGAGCTTCAGCTCCTGAGACAGGCTGTCCATTTGCGTCGACAACTTGAAGCCTCACCAAACTTGCTTTCTCGGGTTCGAACACGACTACTTCGGATTGATCGAGCTCGTCTTGCGATACCGTCATCACCGGATCCACGTACTCGTCTCGATACCCTGGAGCCGTCACGACTAACTTGTTGGCGCTATCCATCGGTAGCCCACTGAATACAAAGGTTCCATCGGGGGACGCAAAGGTAATCCCAATCGATTCGTAGGAGGCTGCATAACCTCCTCGGCTTTGGGCAACCGCCGAGGGGAAAACACGAATGTTAAAATCAGTACAAGGCTTCCCGTCGCGAGGCTGGACCTTTCCTCGAATGTACCCCTTATGACTTTCTTTTTCGGCAGCCAAGGCAACGATAACACCTGGTTCGGGAGGTTGGATACGCCCGGGCGTAATTTGAAAGTCACTCATCGCGACATTCGATCCTTGGAAGTCCACTTCGTTGTCTTCTGAATACCTGGCATTACCGGTTCGGTGTGAAAATGCATGAACCTGTCGCTTGCGATCCATTCGCATCCCAGAGAGTTCGTACCGACCAAGATCATTGGTAAACGTTCGGCCAACATTGATGACCACCGTTTCACACGTACGACCGCTGACTTCATTCCATGGAACCGGTTTTTCATCTTGATCGCGAACTATTCCAGTTACCGTTCCGCCAGTGGTCATGCTGGCCGTGAATTCGAAGTTTCTGTTTTCGTACAGGTCGATCATCCAATATTGATAGGCATATCCGGGGGAACTGAGTCCAATGTATTGCACGCGCGGCGGTAACCCTTCGAGGCTACACACTCCTCGGGGATCACTTAAGACAACACGACCGTCCTCCAAATGAACCGTATATCTAACAATTGGCTTTTCAGGACCCCCAGAATTTTTGTCTGCAGCTGACTCCTTGGCGCGAAGGACTAACTTTCGACCGGCGTTCAACTGAAATTTCACACCGTTGGGTGCTGGTCGATGAATGGTTCCGCTACATGCGTTGCCTCGTACGGCACAAGCTCCCCATTGCACTTGGCCTAAAGCATCCATCATCGGAAGATTCATTTCATAAGTGCCATCAGCCTTAGTCGTAGTCCGTTCTCGCAGCGGAATTCGACCAAAGATAACAAAGAACCAGACCTCAGCGTTGGCAACGGGCATGCCATCGCTATCCAACACGACTCCCGTATGCTTCAGCGTCGTGGGTTGGACCAATTGAAAGTGCACGCCTGGGATCTTGTTATCGGTGGACGCAAATGCAAACGCATGATCATCTTGTTGCAGCCATTTCCCTTGCAATTCATACTTAGGTTGTGCACGTACCGGCGATGATACGATGACTCCCATGATAGTAGCGGTGAACGCGATACGAATGGACGGCATCATCATATTGTCCCATTTAGTCCCACGATTGCGACGGCTGTGAAGTTGCACTCTATCATAGCCGTTGGAGGGGGAATCGAAAGCGTTATGGAGGAACCATTCGTGCTCAAGTTTGAGCGGAGCGCACTAAATAGCGCGTGGCCCCCGAACGACCCGTGGCCCCCGGACGACATGGTGTCGAACTGACCATTTTCGCGCGCTTACGTGCAATTTCTTGGTCTCAGAGATATCCTATAGGGAGTTCTGGCTCAGAAACCTTTTGCTTTGCGTTAAGCCATGTCGAACGCTAACCCGCGAATTCCATCTCAAGACGGCGAACCAGCCTGGGAAGCCGCCTATTTGCTGCCGCTCCAAGGCCGTTGGTCGGAAGAGGACTTTCTCAAGTTCCATTCGACCCAGATGGCCGAGTTGACCAATGGTCGCTTGGAAATACTTCCCATGCCAAATCTGAAGCATCAACGACTTCTGAAAATGATGCTGCGGTTACTCGAAGCTGCTGCACCGCCACAAAGCTTGGTTCTCTTTGCCCCATTGCCCACGAAACTGTTTCCTGGCACGATTCGCGAACCTGATTTGTTATACATTTCCCAGGACAACTTGCCTCCGCCTGATGCCGAGTATCCCAGTAAAATCGATCTCGCGATGGAAATCGTAAGCGATGGTACAGAGGCTCGTAAACGTGACTACGAGGACAAGAGACTAGATTACGCGAAAGCGGGAGTTGCAGAGTATTGGATCGTCGACCCCCTAGATCAAGCGGTGACCGTATTGGCTCTAGCTGGCAAGCAGTATATTGAACATGGTCGATTTGTCTCAGGAGAAACTGCGAGTGGGAAACTGCTCTCGAATCTCATGGTCGACGTAGCAGCACTTATGCAAGCTTGAATCGATCGTCATCCGACATGGGCTATCAACGACTTGCCCTTCCGTTTGGAAATCGAATGCAATCGAGCCGTACGCCAGCGACAAGTCTCTTATTCTCTATTTATTGTACGCTGAGCATATTGGCCATGCTCTCACGCAGTATCGTTTCGACACCTGGCGAGTAGTCGAACACTTCGACGCTCACCCAGCCCTGATAGTGGATTTCTTGGAGCGCCTTGAAGATTGGGCGCTGATCCACATCTCCCATTCCGGGGCCCAAGCGATTCGGATCGTTGGCGTGAAAATGGATCATGATGTCCGCATGATCTCGAATAATGGAATCGATCGGTGTCCCCTCGCTACTCATGGCTTTGACGTCGAGATGTAGCTGGACCTGTGGGCTGCCGATTCGGTCGATCAAGGTTCGAGCCTGGTGCGCATGGTTCAGAAAATTTCCCTCTTGAGGCCCCAGCGGCTCGACCGCAATCTGGACTCCATGCTTCTCCAACGTCGGTACGACTTGGCATAAAACGTCGGCGGCATTTGCCATAGCTATATCGTGAGTCATGGGCGACGTGAAATTGCGTTGGAGGGGCGAGCCGAGGACCATGATTTTGCCCCCAAGGTCGCTACACAATTGCACCAAGGCAATCATATAGTCCCGAGTGCGGTTTCGGATCGTCTCGTCGCTTGTCGTCAAATGCAGCCCGGTTGTTTTTGCGAGCAGCCAATGCAACCCAATAATCTCAAGTTCAAATTTCTTAGCCGTCTGCACGTAGTCGCGGCGCTGCTGATCCGTAATCTCGTAAACACTCGATCCCATGGTGAATGGGGCGACCTCGATGCCCGTATAGTTATGCCGGCGAGCGGCCTCAAAGCCTTGCTCGATCGGCCATTCACCAAAAGTCTCATTGCATATCGCAAACTTCATCGGTCTGAATCCCTCTATTATTCTTGGCTAATTACTACGACAGCGCTGGATGGCGTTGAGGCTGCCGCTCGACTGACCTCAGCCGATTTTGCGGAGCAAAAATCGCCACAATGGCGCGGTCGTATTACAATACTCGTGCCCATAAACTCTTGAGGTAAGCAGTCTCTGGACAATGAGCGACGACTGGATGATCCGGAGCTGCACCATGAGAATGCAGGATTTGCAAAGTTCTCGGAGGCAACGGACTGCCTCGCTCGTCAAACCCAGTCGCCTTGGCGGCGGAGCGAACAATGTTTTGAAACGCCGACTCGTCGAGCAATCCAGCGCACGAACACGTTAGGATGATGCCACCGGGTTTGACGAGCTGCAGCGCGAGGCGATTGAGATCGAAGTGTTTATGGCTGCCTTCCTCGAGCTCAACTCGCGATCGAATCAGCTTAGGCGGATCCAAGACGACGACGTCGTATTGCCGATTGATCCGCAGCATATCGCGCATAAATGCAAACGCATCCGACTGAACAAATCGAACGCGAGTTTGGTTGATGTCTGCGTTTTTTTTGGCCGTCACCAGCGGATCGGCGTCTAAATCAACCCCGGTCACGTCAGCCGCCTTGCCGGCTTTGGCCGCTTGAACTGAAAAACCGCCCGTGTAGCAACAGAGATCCAATACCGACTTGCCTTCACACAATTCGGCAAGCTTGCGACGATTGTCCCGTTGATCGCAGAAAAAACCAGTCTTGTGCCCAGTGCCAAAATGAACTCGATACTTCACTCCGTTCTCCGTAATGGCAACGCTCTTGGGCAACTCGGGCGACGCAATATTTTCGACGCTGCATCCCTCCTGACTAATGAACTGTGGACACTCTTGAATCAAATAGTGTTTGGTTCCAAGTTCGGCAGCCAACATTTCGAGAATGGGAACACAGCGCTTGTACATGCCCAAACTAAAGACTTCGGCGCTCAAGCAGTCGCCATAGCGATCGACGACCAGCCCAGGTGTGCCGTCCGACTCTCCATGCAGAACTCGGTATGCATCGGTGATCGCATCCAGTTTGAGAATATCTCGCCGCAACGAAACGGCATTGCGAATCTTCTCAAGCCAAAATGCTTCGTCGGGCCACTGGCCCCACCACGAATAGAGGCGAACCGCAACTTCCGATCGAGGATTGTAAATGCCATACGCAAATAGTTGTGGAGTCGTCGTGGCTGCTCGCGGGTTGATTGCCTTGGGCGGCCCATAGGCAGACAATCGATCGGGTTGGTCAGTATCATTGCGTTCGGAGTCGTTATCGCGATGTTGCGATTGGTGGTAAACCGCGACCCATTGACCTGCGATCGGATTACCCTCGATTTCCAAAATGCGTTTGCGGTAGATATTGGGGTGCAACATAGCACGGCTGATGTGCACAGCCGCCATCTCCGAGTTCGGAGCCGGGACAAGCCCCATCAATCGGTCCCCCATCAATCGGTCATCGTCTTTTAAATGCATTGAGTTTGCTTAATTAGGAGAGAATGTTCTTGACAATGCGTCCATGAACATCGGTTAGCCGGAAGTCTCGGCCAGCGTGCTTAAAGATTAGCTTTTCGTGATCGATACCGAGCAAGTGAAGAATGGTCGCGTGCAGATCGTGCATATGCACTTTGTCTTGGATTGCTCGATGGCCCCACTCGTCGGTCTGCCCGTACGAGATCCCTTGTTTTACACCACCACCGGCCAACCATATGGTAAAACCACCGGGGTTGTGATCCCGACCGGTACCGTTTTTCTCTGCGTACGGGGCGCGTCCAAACTCCCCTCCCCACCAAACCAAGGTATCCTCCAGCAAACCACGTTGCGCGAGGTCGGTGAGCAAGCCCGCCACCGGTTGGTCGACCGCTTTCGCATGTTCCCCATGTTTTGGCAAATTGGAATGTTGATCCCAAGCCGGGTTTGCCGAGTTGTCACCGTAGTTCACTTGAATGAATCGAACACCGGATTCGCAAAGTCGGCGGGCGAGCAGGCATTTTCGCCCGTACGACTCCGTTTCCTTGTGATCAAGTCCGTATAGGCGTTTGGTATCTTCGGTCTCGTTCGAAAAATCCATCAGCTCCGGCGCAACGGATTGCATTCTCCATGCCATTTCGTAGGACTGAATGACGGCGTCGAGTTCGCCATCGGGATGCGCACGCCGATCGAGTTGAATTCGATTGAGAGATTGAATGCGATCGAGTAAGTCGCGATTGGATTGGCCGTTTGGGGGCTTAAGAAAATCGATTGTCAGTTCCCCTTCGCCCGCTTTGCCGACGGCGGTTCCTTGAAACTTGGCGGGCAAGAAAGCATTGCCATAATTTCTAGGTCCACCGTTTCCGATCGAGGGTGCAATCGAAACAAAGCCTGGCAAGTTCTCATTTTCGGAACCAATCCCGTACTGGATCCAAGAACCCATGGAGGGTCGAATAAAATTCTGCGATCCGCAATGCAAAAAAAGTGTCGCCGGACCGTGCGCTATGCCTTCAGTATGCATGCTGCGAACAATCGTCATCTTGTCCACATGTTCTGCCATCTTCGGAAACAAGTCCGAAACCCACGTGCCGTTCTGCCCGTACTGCTTAAACTCCCAGGGTGATCGCAGGATGCGTTGCTGCGAACCGACCGTGCCTTTGTTCGCGAACTCACGAGCATCGTCGAACGGGAGCATTTCGCCGTCTTTTTGGTCGAGCAACGTTTTGCGGTCAAACGAATCAACTTGGCTGACGCCACCTTGCATAAACAGAAAAATAACACGTTTGGCTTTAGCTGGATGATGCAAACCACTCGATCGCTCGCCATCGGCCAATAGCCTCGACTCGGAACTCCAGTGTGATAGTAACGACGCGGTCGCCAGCGATCCGAAACCACATGCGGTGGAATTCAAGAATAAACGTCGGTGCATCATTTGGTTAATACCTATTCTATGAATCGAAAATCAAGTGACGCAATCAAACTATGGACCAAGCTTATCCAGACTGAATCGTCGTTTTCAGCACTTTCCTCAGCTCCAATCAATCCGGTGGCCCACTCTCGTTCCTCACGGGTTGGATGGCGACTTACGATCGCCGCAAAGCAAGCGTCGACTCTGGATTGTTTGGACGTAGAAATATCGGACAACCGTCGCGCGAACTTGCACACTCGTTCAGCAACCCAATGGCTATTGAGGACCGCCAGCGCCTGAGGAGCGACGGTGCTGCGAGAACGTTTGCTAACCGGAAAGCTCGTATTCGCGCCATCAAACTCTGTGTAAAGCTCGAGCGGCGAATTGCGAAACACAGGTCCATAAACAGATCGGTATCGAACTTGGTGTTTGAATTGGTAGTCCTCTTTGGTGTTGAGAGGAATGACAGAATCGAGCGATGCTGCCAAGTCCAGTTCACCGCTGATATTCAAAAGTGTATCTCGGATGGACTCCGCATCGAGTCTTCGAACGGTTCCTCTCGCAAAAGTGCGATTGTCAGGATCTTGTTCGATCGTCTTTGCGGGTGCTTGGCTGGCGAGTTGATAGGCGTTTGACAAAACGATCTCGCGAACCAGCCACTTGGTCGACCATCCTTGAGCGATAAACTCCGACGTGAGCCAATCGAGCAATTCGGGATTGCTTGGCGGCTCGCCCGTGGTTCCAAAATTATCCACCGTTCGGACGATTCCATCTCCCATCAACCAGGACCAAATGCGATTCACATAAACGCGAGCCGTGAGCGGATTTTCGCTGGATGTTATCCAATTTGCAAGCTCGAGCCGTCCGTTGGAATCGGAAGAAATGGGAACCGTTTGACTCGATTCAGATGCACAGCTCAGGAATCCGCGAGGCACCACGGCTCCCAATTGATGAACACTGCCTCGTACATGGATGGCCAAGTCCATCGGTTTCGGCAAAGGGCGAACGGACATGACCGCGGGACGTGCGTCGAGTTTGGACTGCAACGCCTTGAGTTCGGAGTCCAACTCTGCGACCTTCTTTCGCATTTCGTCCGCAGACTCACGACTGGGTGTCGGCTGAGCTGAGGCAAGCTTGTCACCCGGAGGCGTTGCGGGATTTGATTCCGCGAGAAACTGAACGGCGTCTGCAACCACATGGCCCACCGAGTCTTCGTTGCTGACGATGACAAAGGCTTGTCCACCCTGTTCAAAACGATAGGTGCCTAAAGTTTGCCACAGGCCGTCATCCTTTGGTTTGACCGATTGATCCACACGCACCACGTCTTCGCCATCGGCACTGAAGACCCGAACCATTGCGGACTTGGTCCGATTGGTTCCCGTGGCGAACGACAACCGTACCTTATATGTCCCTGGCCTAATGCTCTTGGGTTCAAAAGTGATCGTCTTGGTCCCCTTGTCTTGAGCCCCATCGTGCAGGTAGCTGACCCCCACAAAAGCCTTAACGAAATCGGATGCATGCCATTGTCCAACTCTTTTTGCATCGACATCATCGATCACGATCCCGTCGAGTTCCGTTTTTGCGCGCACGAGCGAACCCTTGGGCTCCGACTGAAGCAGTTTCTTGAGTTCGTCCTGTTGCTTTTTGATTTTCGTCTTACTCGACTCCATTTGTTCGTAGGCATGCGCGGACTCGGGATCCATCGGCAATGGCACTTTCACCCAGTTAGAAACGTTGGAATGTTCGAGCGCTACGGACGATTTCAAAATTCCTGCCAAGGCGTAATAGTCGCGAGTAGGGATCGGATCGAACTTGTGGTCATGGCATCGAGCGCACCCGATGGTTTGCCCCAGGAACACTTTCCCGATCATATCCAACTGTTCGTCCACGTAGTCCATCTCCAACTGTTTCTTGTCTTGCTCCTCGAGATTCGTATCGCCTAATGCGAGCATCGTCGTTGCGGTCAACTGGTCGCGGCGATGTTCCAGGTTTGCGGCCGCCATTAAGTCTCCAGCGATCTGTTCGCGCAAGAATTCGTTTGCCGGCTTGTCCGCATTGAAGGACCGTATCAAGTAGTTACGATACCGCCAAGCGTCGGGAAGAACGAACCCGCGAAGCGTAATGGACTCGGCAAAGCGTACGGCATCCATCCAGTGCCGTGCGAAGCGTTCGCCGAAACGAGGCGATGCCAATAGCTCATCGACGACCTTTTCGTATTGATCACGATTTGCAACGGTGTTGTCACTCAACCAATTCATACCAGGGCGCAATCCATGTAGATCGACGGAGAGTCGTTGCAACAGGACCGGCCATGTCGCTTTGTCAGCCGGTTGAATCTCGGCCGCATTTTGCTGGGCTGTTAGAAACACGTCGATCGGATGGCCCGCCGCTTTGCTCGGCTCAACGGATGGCCGTTGTATCTTTCGGTATGCCCAATGCTGTTGCGCATTTTCTACAACGAGTCCCGAACGATCCTTATTTTTTGATGTTGCTTGTGTTCTCGGATCAAACGCTCCTTGGCTAATCCATGTTCGAAACACATCGATTTGAGAGTCTGCCAGCTTGCTTTCGGGGGGCATTTGCAAATGCGGATTTCGGTACTGAACTGCTTTCCAAATCAAGCTCTTATCCCAGTGATCGAGATCGATCGCCGGACCTGAGTCTCCTCCGTGTTGCCAACCCTCTTTGGCCTCAAGCGAAAGCCCTCCGCTCGACTCTTTGGCGGAGTGGCATTCGAGGCATTTTTCGATGAGGAGAGGCCGAACTTTGGACTCAAAGAATTGGAGATTTTCGTCTTCGGTAGTTACGCTTTGGGCTGCAAGTGGCAGCGAGTAACCAACAACCAATCCGCAGAAAACAGCGGTGGACCACGGGCTAAGCACAACGTTTCCTTTCTGCGAGTAGATCGAAATTCTGACGTACCCAAGAGGGGTTATGGGTTATGACGGGTTATGGCAGTTGTTCGTCAAAACCGTCTCACGTCATATGCACTATTGCTTGAATTCCCGTTCCAATAGTTTTTCCAACGCTTTGGTTT
>JBEBHM010000205.1:0-12277 GCA_040080875.1 Pirellula sp. | reverse complement strand
CTTAAGGGGGCTATCGAAAAGATTCGTAGAGAGCTTTTGCGTATGGAGACCGAGCGCAAAGACCTTTCTTCGCGACCCACAATCGGAACCATGTCGGGTTTTCGTTACGCAATCCAGAGCGATCACGCCAAACGGATGCAACGCAAGAATGCCGAGATTCAAGAACAACAGGATGAGCTTGCGAAAGCGGAGTATTTGCTCTCATGTCTGCTGAATTCAGATGCTCCGAAAGTTTCGTTGCCATAATCACCTCGAGAAGCCGTCAAAGATCTAGATGGGTTTTCCGTCACTGGCCACCGTTTTTTACCGGCTCGTTTTCATGGCCTCGATCATAAGTCTTCATGGACTGTTTGATTGCTTCAGCTTATTGAGTTCGGTTTCCAACTCTTTGAAATTTACATTGTCCTTATCCTTGCGATAAGTTTCCAAAACGGATCTCAATGAGTTCAGCTCAGCAGAAGAATACTGTTTGTCTCCCGAATGGAGATAAGTTAACATCGTCCTTTGGAATAATTCTGGAGGAGTTTTTCCATCGTTAAGAACGAGTAACGCGATATTCGGATCGCTTCCAATGTGTTCGGACGCAGCAAGTCTCGCCAAAAGAGGTGCGTCTGCATTGAGGAGAATCGTGTCGCGAATGATGTTTCGATAGGTGGTTGAAGAAGCCAAGAAATGAACGGCAGCAGCCTGAACGTCAGCCGAATCGCTTTGCAAATATGGCTGAATCAGGTTCAAACTGATTTCTGGCTTTGCAAGACCTAAGTGGTTTACCGTCTCGATTTCTGAATATCTACCCGCTTTGGCCCCTTGGACGATATTTTGCAAACCGATTTCGTCGGACAACGAAGCAAGTGTTTGCGTTGCACGGTTACGAATCTCGCGCCGACTGTCGAGTTGAGCACCGCGAAGCGACTTAAGTGCGAACTCATGTCGCTGCATGATGTAGGCCTCAAGACGAGTCTTTTCTCCTGAATGCGACATTTTATGGTCCGACATTACCACCGCAGAACCCAAGATTGAGACCGCAAATTCTGCGATCTTCGAGGAAGTATCCGCAACCAACTCCCTGGCCAAATGGAGGGCATGGTCTGGATACTTTCCCTTGAGTTTTCGGTAGTCGGCAAATCGTTCGATTTCAGATCGTTGCGCATTCTTGACATCGTCCTGCAGTTGCTTTATTTCAGCTGCATTTCTTTGATATCGTTCCAGAAAATCCGGGTTAAGCGGTAATGAGGAATGTTGGCTCAACGTCCCATGTTCATCTTCCTCGACTGCACTCGCGCAGAAGCAACAAGCGGAAACCAAAGTGGCTATCGCCAAACTCTCCAAACTTAGCCCAAGCCTACGTAGAATGTTTAATCGCATTGAGATTCTCCTTTGGACGATGATTCGGTTGTCACTTGAAAGGTACATCATCATAACTGACGCCATGTGGTTTTCCCGTTCCATGGGTATTAAGGTAGTCAATCAAGTTGTGAACGCGGCCATCTGGACCGTGATTCGCAAATGGCAATGGCATAGGAAACGAATAATTAGGCCAATCATCCAACGAATCTGCTGTGCCTTGGGTGCCACCCTGAAGGTTCCATGGCCAAACTGTGTCCTTCGAGTAAATACCTGCACGGCTCCGATTCGCGACTGCCGGCCCCGGGTAGTTTCCTACCGGCGAATACGTTAGTGGGTCGGTTCCATTAGGATCAAAACGATTCTTCTCACGCTGCCACTTTGCCCAAGCGCGATCTACGTTTGCATGCAATAAAAAGAAAATTGGATCTCTTGGTGACTGCGCTGTAACAAGCCAGCCGCCGAGATATTGGTGAGCGTCGTTGTGATAGTTGTTTTCCAAGTAATATCGCATAGACAAATGATCGCCTTCCGCCATCACCGAGTCTAAATCCACAAAAGGAATGGTTGTGCTTGCGTTTTGGGCTCGAACCATTTTCTCGTCGCTGATTGGGATGCTCGTTAGATCCGGCATGCTTTCAATCGCCGCTAGGCTGGGCATAGCCCACTTTTGAATAGGATTGTCCAAGTCAAATTGCACTTGCAAGTTGCTGGAAGTAACAACACCGCCAAACTTTCTTGAAAAAAGTTTGGGAGATGCACTGTGGAATTCCCAATAGGGAAGCGCCACGCGAGGATCGAAAGTCTGTAGCTCTCGCTCAAACGAAAGTATCATGGCCCGATGCCACTGTGTAAAGGCAGGTGTTCCGTGAATTCCAAATGAAAAGGCTTCTGCATGGGCTTTGACATACTTGAGATACTTAGAATTCTTACCAACCCCCTGGGGATTGTTGAGGTCATGTACTTTCGCAAGTGCGTCAAGAAATCGGCCTCGTTCGATATCTGAGAGTGATTCCGCATTCTTCCGAACCCGGACCATAACGGCAAGCTCCTTCAAAATGGTTCCCGAGGAATCCTTGACAAGGATTTTCACATCTTTGCCGTCGGACGAGATTTCCTTACCTGCCACCCAAAACCGTTTCCAAGTACCATCTGCAGGTAGTAGAGTACTGAGCGTCGGCAATGGATTGAACGCCGAAGGAGTTGGGGCATTGGGCGTGAATGACGCGAACGATACTTCACCATTCTTAAGCGATGGAATTCGCTTTGTACTTTCCAAAACAACTGTCAAATCAACCGAAGCACTAACTTGGCGGATCCTCCCTCGAGTGGGAGTCCACCCAAGATAATCATCGCTTTCTATGGGAGTGTCGTTGACTTCAATTTCGATGGTTTGAGCTTGTGTCATTGCCGGTAACACCATCGTTCCAAACAAACCTAGCAACGTTGACCAGAACCAAAATTTCATTGCACTTCTCCAGGTAATTAAATTACTAGGTGGCTGCCTTTGGAAGCTGAAAGCACTACTCCTCTGTCGGCAACCAGCACAGTGACTACATATTAGCGGTTTCTGGAAGCTACAATGGATAATATTCTCAAAATCTTGATTCCGCTTCCATAGTTTCGAAGTCATTTCTGTAACGTCGGGATAATCCCGTCTGCTGCTCTCCGAAAGGAATTGCGAGGAATGGAACACGTTGAAATTGACTAAGTGCTTGTAATTTCTGACAAAGGGAGAAGGCTTTCATTGGGTTTTGTCGCATACGAGAATGCGAGGTAAACACGACTTCTATTGGACACTCACGAACATGGCACTAGAACAGATATCGGAACTCTTCGATGCGGCGATCGCTTTCGAAAACACGGACGCGCGGATGGCGTTCCTTCGGGAACACTGTGCGGCGGATCAGGCTCTGTTGAAAGAGGTTACCGAGCTGGTCGAGTCGCACTTTCGGGGCAACGAGTTGTTGGAATCGCCAACTCAAGTTCTGAAGCTAATCCACCAAAGCGCCGGTGCTACCCAGGAGGACGAGGGAGCAATCGTTGGTAACTACAAACTCTTGCAGCGGATCGGCGAGGGAGGCATGGGCGTCGTCTTTATGGCGGAACAGCTTCGACCAATTCGCCGTAAAGTGGCCTGCAAGATCATTCGCGAAGGAATGCACTCCAAACAAATCCTAGCGAGGTTCGAAGCCGAGCGCGAGGCGTTAGCCAGACTGGATCACCCCAACGTCACTCGCATCTTGGACTCAGGAACAACCAATTCCGGGCGACCCTACTTCGTCATGGAATTGGTTCGTGGAACAACCATTACGGAATACTGCAATTCGCATCGAGTTCCCATCAACGAGCGGCTCGTGTTGTTGGAACACGTCTGCCAAGTCATACACCACGCGCACCAAAAGGGGATTGTCCATCGCGACGTCAAGCCGAGCAACGTCATGATCACATTGCACGATGGCGTTCCGGTCCCCAAAGTGATCGACTTTGGAATCGCCAAAGCTTTGGACCGACCTTTGACCGAGCAGACTTTATTTACTCGCTACGGAGATTTGATCGGAACGCCGGAGTACATGAGTCCAGAGCAAGCAGAAATGAGTGGCCTGGATTTAGATGTGCGCACGGATATCTATTCGCTGGGTGTACTGATGTATGAGTTGCTGACTGGTTCGACACCCTTAACCAGCGCTCAAATTCAGGGCAAGGGCCTCTTGAAAATATTCGAAACGATCCGGGACCATGAGACAGAGGTGCCTTCGTCGCGTTTGACGCGAACGCTCGTCGACACTCCTGTGTTAGCTGACCAGCGTCAAACCAATGCAATGCAACTTAAACGCACGATCGCAGGCGAACTGGATTGGATCACGATGAAAGCGATTGCCAAGGACCGCAATGAGCGTTATGAAAGCGCGGCGGCGCTCGCCAAAGATCTGCGTCGTTACCTAAATGACGAACCGATCGAGGCCGCCGCTCCGTCGATTGGATATAAAGTTCGAAAATTCTTTAACAAACATCGCACCGCGTGTGTCGTTGCCCTCGGCTGCACGGCCATGCTGCTCACGTCGACAGCGTTTAGTGTTTATTGGGCGATCTCAAGCTATGCAAACCAACAGATCGCCATGCAACGATCGCAGGAATTGGAGCTCAATGGCAGGGCCCTCGAAGAAGCCAAGGAGCGAGCCGAGTCAGCCCTTGATCGCGCGCTGATTGCTGAAAAAAAAGCCGAACGTATGGCGAGATTGGAGCAGAACAAGGCCGTACTATCGCGTGCCAACGCTATTCACTTTCGAGAGATTGCGGTGCAACAATTTGGCAAGCTGATCAGGATCGGCGATTCATCGAATGTGTTGATGGCACCTGTCTCGCACTCAGGTAGCCAGTCAATTGAGATCGCCGAGGAGAAGGGTGCCTTGGGGACGCCACCGGCCACCATCATTTCGGCAAGCTCGGCGGTCTTTACCGGAAGAACCTCGACGCATGAGTTACCTGAAGAGCTCAAGGAGATGATGACGTTCCTGATACCCAAAAGCAGTATGGAATCAACCACCGAATCCAATACTCGCGTCGTTCGCATCAGCGCCGAAATGATCCTACCAGAAAGACTTCAGGAGATCATTATCGAAGAGCAGCGCAAAGAGTTTGGCAGCCAAGATCCGTTCGTCGCAGAATCGTTGACCCGTTTGGCAGATACACTGCTGCGGGCAGGTTCTGGGGAAAGTCTGATTCGTTCCGAGAATCATTTGCGCGAAGCGATTTCCATTTGGGAACAACATTCTGGGACAGAGCTAGACATCTTGGAAGCAAAGATCCTCTTCGCTCGCGTCTTGAGCAATCAAGGCAAAGCGCTGCAAGCCGTGTCCGTCATGTCTGAGGCGCGCGAGCGCATACGCAAACTCGAATCAGAAACGTTGGACGCCTCGCAAAAAACTCGGTTGAAAGAAATTGCGAAACAGGCATCCGAAAAGAGCGCCTCAGAACCCAATAATCTGAATTTGCGTTCGAACGCTATGAACGAGTAGATGGGCATCACTACCAAGCTGTCGGCGAAGCGGTTTACTTCAACGACTAGGGTTAACCCGGTAGCGGCCAAGAAGAAAACGGGTGACCCGCCGCTTTGGTTGAGCGTCTAGTTGGGCGACGCTCGTTGCGTGCGGGTCAAATCGGAAGTACTCGCACACGTGATTTCGATTTATCAACCACGACGAGGGCACCGGCAGCCAAATCCGTTTCGTGTTGTGTCAGTGCTGCTACAACGGTCGGCGCCATGTGGTCCGGAAGTACATTTTGGCCTCTGACTTGGATTACGCTTGGTCCCGATTCATGCGTCAAGGCAAGCATTGTCCCGAAGTCCAGATCGTGTGTAAAAACGACGTGGTTGTTCGCTCGAGCCCAGGCCATTATTTCCCCGTCCGTTGCTCTTGGATCGCCAATTGTGGACCAATGCTCGGATGCCCAGCCGTGTTTGGACAATTCGAGGACCCAATCGGGCGACAAGTTCATGTCGATTACAAGCGATATGCTCATGCGGTTGCCAGAGGTACGTCACGTTCTTCCATTCGCCACGCAGCATAGGCCAGGCATTGGTTGATATCCTCGGCTTCAAGGTATGGGTATGCTCTGAGTATTTCGTCGCGGGAACGCCCCGCCGCAAGCAATCCGAGTACCATTGCGACAGTAACTCGCTGACCGCGAATACACGGTTTGCCGCCCATCACGGCCGGGTCCAATGTGATACGTTCTATCTGTGTCATTCGAGGATTCCACTTCGCGTCGGCGAACGGTTGGGATCAGCTCCCGAGAAAATAACAAAGTTTCAAAACAGGCCGATCGATCGAGGGGTTAGCTGCATCCAATTTTTCCATCACGGTTCTGCGATTCCGTCAAAAGGCTATTAGCACTTCCCACAGGTTCGTCCACCACAACTTCTACTCGAGTCGGCTCGTTGATGATAGCAGAACCAATTAACAATTGCACTAAACAGATGGATTTCAAGAATCCTGTGCCGCATTCAACCGGCGGCCTAGCCAGGCTTTCGCGAATGTCCAACGTCGCTCGATGGTGCTTTTGCTGACGCCTTGAAGCTCCGCGATTTGGTCCATCATCAGTCCTCCAAAGAAACGCAGCTTGACCAATTCGGCTAGCTCTGGATCCTCGGCTTCCAATGCAATGACGGCATCGTTGATATCCAAGACTTCGTCTGCCAACGGCGAATCCGGCTGTTCGACATCATCAAATTCGATCCGTTTTGCTCCACCACCCCTCTTCTTGCGACCCTTCGAACGAGCTGATTCAATGAGGATGCGTCGCATGGCTTCTGCCGCTGCGCCGAAAAAATGGGCACGGTTCTCCCATGTGCAGTTTTCGCTCCCAAGCATTCGGACGTAGGCTTCGTGCACCAGAGCTGTGGGCTGCAACGTATGCGAGACGGCTTCGTGTCGCATTTGCTGGTTGGCAATCCGCTTGAGCTCATCATAGAGCATCGCAAACAGATTCTCCGACGCGCTTGGCTCGCCGTTCTGAATTGCGGAGAGGATCTTGGTGATGTCGTCCATGGTGGCTGTTTACCGATGTTCGGGGAAATCTTTTTCGTATCGCTTTACCAGCGCGGTGGCATCGGTCGGAACAACATAAATCTTGCCCCGAATGTTCTTGGTCTCGCCTGCTGATAGCCCCCCTATGCGAAAGTCGGAATGAAGACAGACAATAACACCTTGGAACAATTCCTGATAAGGTTCAAAGGCCGTTGCAAACATCCATTTTTCATCTGCGGAGTAACAACCGATCAAGCCATTGGATGGTACATCTGGGCTGAGTGGTCTAGGGTTGACATCGTTGCGATCAACGTGCTTGGGTGCCCATACCTGCCCCGGGATGTATCTGGCCTTGGTAGCCCAATTGGCGGTCGGCATGCGAGACAACTGGCCCTTCAGGAAAATAAAACTCTTGGGCAAATACTCCTCGGAACTGTGCTTCGAGGGTACACCCAAAAATCGATCGAGCCGAATGCATGGCTGCGCCCAGTGTGCCATAGATGGCTGAGTGGTTGGATTGGTCGCTTCAATACGAAAGTCGACCTCATCTTGCTGGGCTGTAATTACATGCCGAACCGTGACACCATCATTCAAGATGCATTTTAGTTCGATGCGGCGGCGATCATCGCCTGCGGACACTAACTCCGTCTTGTGCCCTATCACCGTCTCTTTCCAGTCTCGGTCCGTAGAACCCGGTCGACAATACGCCTCCAAGTAGTTGATCCGAATCTCCGAACCAGGAAACTCTCCTCGAATCGTTAGAAAATTTTTGTCCCAAACCATTCGTAGATCCGGATCCTTCGTTGACGATGATTCCTGCGCAACGCCAACGACGGACATGCCGACCAAGAAACTTGCGGCACCCCAACACAGTTTGGCCCAATGATCTATGTACATGGCATGCTTTCTCAAGTTCAAAACAACGTGTAAATGAATGGCAATGCGGCCCGTGAACTAAGGACTACAGCCTACAATCTTCAACACGAAAAAATGGTTGACCGGCGTATTGAATTATTGTAGGCTCATTTGCTTATTGATTTAGTCAACTGCCGCAAATCATCTTTTCTTGAGGAAATGCAATGATTTCCAACGAAAACCTCGCCAAATGCATCGAACGCTATTGGGATCAGACGGCAAGTGTGTCGGATCGTCAAGACGCACTAACACGACTCGGTGAATTTGTATTGGACATAGAATTTCGATACATTTCGAGATTGGTCGGTGGCGAATACGACCCTCGGATCGACGTGGAGTTACTTGCCAACATCGCCGCGATGAATTTCCTCAGCAAGTACATCATCAAACGCGAGATCGCGGTGGATGGTCGTACAAACTATCATGGCTTGCTCAAGTCGATTGCACGGCACACGTTGGCCAAGGCACAACGTGATGAGCATTGTCAATGTCGGGAGCCAAGTGAAGGGTGGTTGGATCGAAACGTTAATGCAGAATTCGATCCATTAGATTTGGTGCAGGATCGGCGTTCAAGCGCGAACCCATGTAGTTCGCTTGAGTTTATGGAATGCCTTGAAGAGATGGAAACTCAACTCGATGACGAAAACCTGTGTCGCGTATTCCGCTTACGCCGGGAAGGTTATTCGACAAAGGAGATTGCCAACGAACTGAATTGGGACATCGGAACTGCGGCACGACTTGCAACATCCGTTCGCAAAGCGCTTCTTGAAGTGAATTGCACCAACCACCAAGCACCAAGAACCAAGAACGATCTAGCGGAAAAAGATGGAACAAAGGACTGACCGTTGTTTCGTCGCAATCTTCCAATTCGGGTGCAATCCTTTGATGATGATTAGCTATACTCGAAAGTCCGTTCATGGCCTGAGACCATTCTGACGTTGAAATCATGCTTGGAAAAATAGTCTTTGAATTCTTCCAAGATTTGCGATTTTCGTCTCCAAACAGGGTTCTTAAAGCTAGAAGGATCGGCAACTCGGTTGCAGCGTTCCTAGTTTGGCGCGTATGAACAGCACATAATTTGGGCGTCGATCATAAGTCGGACCAAAGCGGACGTTCGTGCTTTCCCGCTGATGAGTTTTCGGCGCCTATTTTGATCGATGCATCGATGCCGATAGAAAAGAGGTCCTACATTGAAACGCCGCTCAATTCTAGTATTGTTTTCGTTACTTCTCGTGCTCAATTCCAGCCTTGCGGTAGCGGAAGATCACTTATTTGATGTTGCTGTTGATCTCATGAATCCAAAACGGTGTGAAGTCAATTTTGGCATCGTTCCACTAGGCTCAAGGCAAATTGGACGATTAGTGGTAACGCATACTTCTGACGAGAGTGTCTCTGCCGTCAAGTCTTCGTGTGGATGTTCCGCTCCAAACTACCGCAGATTGGATGATAAATTGACGGAAATCCTGGTGGAATTGCGAGCAGTTCAACCTGGCCCTTTATCTTCCAAGCTTGATATCGAATTCACGGGCGGGCGAACTGGGACGGTCAAATTATCCGGCATTTTGGTGAACGCAATATCGTCGGACCCAAAAATTATCACTCTTAATGGCAAAGGAGACGCTTCGTTTGTTGTCGATTGGAGTTTGGCCAAATTCGTGAAGCCGACCATAAAATGTCAGGACGACCGATTTACCATGACTGTCGAATCGCAGCCTGATTCTAAAGTATTTACGTCAAGGGTACATCTCGCAGCATTTAAAGAATTGAAGGATACGGATCTTGCATTCATAACGGAGGTGCTCTTTTCTGTTGCGGAAGGGGGAAAAGAGTATTTGGCGTCATTGCCGTTGCGTCGTGAACACCCCCGAGTTGTTCTGCCAGCCTCGTTGATACTGGATACAAACCGAAACAACTCAATCAAATTGGTTATTGTGACAGACAAGATGACTTGCGAAGGAAAAACCGGGCGTTTTCAACTTCGGCCCGCAGAGGGTGAAGATGAATATGTCATACCTGGTCATGTCCTAAAGGAAAGCCCTTCATCAATCGTTGCGAGCTTCTCGATTGCCGAAATGTGGGGTGATTTACCGACAGGAGACAATAAAATGGTGCTGGAAATGGAGTTTGCTGAGGTTAGCCAAAGGGTTTGGAAGACGACTGGTTTTGTTTTTGTTAAGATCGTTAAGTAGAGGAGTTAGGAAATGAAACGATTGTTTGGTGCTGCTATCATTGTCCTGTCGCTCGCAGCGTATAGCCTTGCATTTTGGGACGTTAATATATATCACCCGATTGAGGGATCGGGCAGTTGTGTGAACCCTATTTGGCCTTCTATCGATTGCAGTGATTCACAAGACGTTTGGTGCTTAACTCATCCGGTAGGGAACATCCCTGTTGGTGAACCCTGCGGGTATTACGAAATGTACTACGATGGCATTTACGACAATTGCGAATGGTCTGATTCTGGTTACGATGCTGCGACTATCGGTGGCCCATGGGATATTAATTGTTACTTTTACGGTCAGTGTATTGTCCAAATACAGTTGGGCACGCGAGTTTGTTTTGCTGGCCCGGTTGGTGGGAATGTTTCCTACCAAGTCGCTCAGGTAAATACCAGTTATCCCTGCCCGTGAGGTTAGCTAAATGCGTGGAAGTTGCTTTGTGTTGATTACGTTCTTGGTTGTTTCCAAACAGTTTGCGATCGGACAAATAAAAGGTCTGACCGATTTGCATACGGCTCAAGCCCGACTTGACCAATACCTTGTTGAAGCTGACTCCACGCCAACGAGGAAAGGATTGAGGGTGCGTGCAAGCAAGACAATTCTCTTGAAGTCCCAAGAGAAACTTATAATGGAAGAGATGTCAATGCTACATGTATCGGACGCTCAGAAGAAGCTAAAGTACACCTGTAATCAACGAAGCGAGCAAGAGAATAGTTTCCCAAATAGGTCCGAGAGTTTTTGGCTAGAGGGACGATTGAAAATGAAATCGTACGGCGTAAGATCACCCTTGGCAAACGGGTTTGTGCTTGAAGTTGAGCAAGACCCGTCAAAACCTGACCCCATCAAGTCTAATATGTTCGGACCAGTGGTACGCCATTTTGAAATCGATCCGTACGGTCTCGCGATTTCAAATCATTTTTCTGCCGCAGGTACTTTCTCACGCATCGATAATGTTATTAAATACTGGATAACTAAATGCAAATGTGTTAAGGAAGAGTACAACGCTGGGAAATTGACCTCGACTTGGGAGTCACAGCCTCACGGATTTCGTTCGGAGCTTTTGTTTGATGACGAACAAGGGGGAATGCCGGTCTTGATGAGATACTTTTCGGTCGACAGTCAGTTGCGCCCAACAAAAGAATACCTGTCGGAAACGAGAACGATTTGGAAAAAGTCGATTTCGGAGGACGAGGAACTTTGGGTTCCGATAAAGATTGAACTCATTAGTTCGCATGTCAGCTCAGATGAAAATTGTGTTTACGACATAGCGTGGATTGCGAATGACGAGTTGGAACGCGTCATCACTTCCATCGATTGGAAGTCACTTTTCGATGCCAAAATGGCAATGTGGTTTCAGACTGTCTCGTCTAGTCTTGACCAGCGCGATCGTCGCAAAGGGAGAAACGCAACGAGCTTTGATTTGAAATAGGTGTACGGCGAAAAGTAGATTTCCCCACCGGAATTGTTCGTTTTCTGGTAGGCGATGGCTGCGTGGCTTCGTCATGAAGATGAAGACGCTGTTTCTCTTGATTTGCTTTCGCTTTCTCGTCTAAAACAGTGTGTAAATGAATGGCAATGCGGCCGGTGAACTTAGGGCGACTGCGATGGCGATCACGCATATGCAAAGTAGGATGGGAACCATCCACCACTTTTTCTCGTGCACTATCAAATAGCAAAACTCTTGCCACAACGTGACAGGCGGTTGGTTGGCTTGTTCCTCAAAATCGTCGACGTCCGCCGGTTTGGCGGTATGGGTGTCTGATGAGTTGCCTTGTTCGTGGCTCATGTTCGCATTTAGGATTGGCGAAAGTGGGATTGCATATCTTGCGAATGCTCTCGGGAAATCCAATAAGATTCTACCGTTCGATCCGCGTCAACGTCGATCTTGAGTTGACCTCTCCTTTTTCTGAGAAACCCAATCGGTGAAATCACAACCCAATAGACGGCCAGCATGATCGCCTGGGCCAATACCACAAATGGGATCTGAAGGATACTACCAAACCGCACCAATGCACGCTTGAGCATGGCAACGGCCGCCCAAATTTGTGATCGGACCGTCTTTTTCAAAGTGACCGTTTGCAGGTTGGATGGCAATTCGATCTGCTCTCGCAACACCAAAAATTTTCCGATGGCGAGCACGTCCAAGTTGGCGTTTTCGAAACAGCGGATTGCATCTTTCGGACTGCAAACGATCGGCTCATCGCGAACATTGAAGCTGGTGTTGATGAGCATCGGGCAACTCGTCCTGCGATGGAATGCTTCGAGGAG
>JBEBHM010000204.1:0-12284 GCA_040080875.1 Pirellula sp. | reverse complement strand
AAAGCGGTTGTTTTCTGCGGATCGGGGTGTAGCGCAGTCTGGCTAGCGCATCTGGTTTGGGACCAGAGGGTCGTAGGTTCGAATCCTATCACCCCGACTATCAATAACCTCAGTATTTCCAAGGAATACTGGGGTTTTTTCGTGCCCGAACACTTGCCTCGCTAACCATTGCTCGATGGCGAGTTGTGATACTAAACCGCACAAGGTACGATTGTCGCAGAATCAAGGCAAAGGTCGCCGTCTTTTTGAGCCGCGGTGATTCATGTTTAAAGCGATGAAATTCTTGATGATGTGTAGCATGAATTCAAGGTCGGGGATGACTGAATGAACTCAAGGAGTCCATTTGTAATGGAAGTAATGGACAATGCAATGTCGGACGTCCTACGACAGAAGACAGAAGTAGAGCGTTTGCGGATCGCTGGCAGGATGTGGAAGTCGGCACGAGTGATCCTGCGCGGCGCCATTCGTACGGAGCATCCCGATTGGAACGTCGACCAAGTTAATCTCGAAATCGCTCGACGGATCAGTCACGGATTGGTCAAGCATGAATCCGACTGAGCTTCAGCCATTCGAACTGATGCAGATTGCTGCCGACTTCTTTGAGTCACAGGGCATTCATTACCGGGTCGTTGGTTCAATGGCGAGTATGGCATATGGGGAGCCGAGATTTACCAACGATGTAGATATCGTTGCTGAATTGACCATGGACAAGGTACCCGCACTATGTAAATCATTTGCAGCTCCCGATTACTATGTTTCGGAGCAAGCAGTGCGTGATGCCGTGAATCGACGATTTCAATTTAACATTATTCATCCCGCCTCGGGCTTAAAAGTGGATGTGATCGTGCCACCGGTAACCGAGTTCACCCAATCTGAAAGGACACGAATCAAGCGAATCACCAGCGAAGGAGAGTATTCCGTTTGGTTCGGTTCGCCCGAAGACGTGCTGATCAATAAACTGGTCTATTTCAAACTCGGTGGCGGTGAAAGCCAAAAACATCTTCGCGATATCGGCGGAATGATGAAGTTGCTCGGCCAGAAATTAGACAGCAACTACGTGACTCTTTGGGCGAAGTAACTTGATGTGCATTCCGAATGGGAACAAGTTCTGAAACGGTTGAGGGAACCCAACACTTGAGCACCGACTTTTCCGAAGAGGTCGGCCTCGGTAGCTTTGTCGGCTTCCAGTGAGTCGACCTATTTTAGGAAGAGATCGCGACACTATCTGATTGTCCGTTCGAGTCGAAGATTGGCTGTTGCATGTAGCGAATCAATGAACCAAAGCGTCTGCGGAGTGTTGTACGGCGAACCATGCGACCGGAGCTTGCATCAATCTACACGCGATAGGATTCGCCACCGAGGAGTCGTTGTTAACAACACTGGTCGTTGGTGCAGTGTTCAAGCTCGCATTCGGTTGTGGTGGATAAATTCACAGCTTTTCAATGTCTGGTCAGCCAGAGCATGACGACTCCGAAGGATGTGCCTGAGGATTCTACAAGCTAGGTGACGAGCAAAACAGCACGAGATTTCTCATACATGTAAAGCCAATTGCGCTGAGGTTATCACTTCCAAGAGTTCCTCTGTAAGTACGTCTTCTGTTTCTGATGCGGGTAAGTCGACCAGTGGCGCTCGGTCGAAAACGTTCGCGACGGATTGGCTGACAACGCGAGTGGTTGCGAACTCTTCAACGACTTGGTCGTGACCAAGGTCGTACATGACCTCGGCTATTGGTGCCTCGCGTGTCAATTCAGATGGTCTGTTGCTGTCGTTCGAAATGGTATGGCTGCTGAAGGCCATGTATGGGCTTGGCGTTGAACCAAAGAACCGCATCAGGAACGGGTGGGTAACGCCGAGGGCCTGACGGTCAATACCCGCGACGATAATACTGCCGTCAGACTGGATTGCCACTCCGTTCGGCTCGAACGGGGACTCGGGACTCGAGGGACACAGCTTTTGCTCGGGTGGGTAGTTGCGAGTTGAATTTGGATTTCTTATCTTGGTATTGTTAACTTTTCATCGGTTCTGTCGAAGGAGTGCATCAGGATGAGATTGTCTAGAGCGGAGATCTTTGATCCTTCCGAAATTGTTGCGGTCCATACCATGGCCAGGACCGTTCGACGTTGCTACCTAATGGGTGATGACCCTCTCTCTGGAAAAAACTTCGATCATCGTAAGCGATGGATCGAAGAAAAATTGAAGCTGTTGGCAGCAAATTTTAGTATCGATTTGCTGGCGTTCTCTTGTCTATCCAATCACTTCCATTTGGTCCTGCGATCAAGACCAGATGTCGCTCAAACGTGGGATGACACGGAAGTGGCTCGACGATGGTGGACGCTTTGCCCCAAACGAAAAATCAAACGCGTTGTAGATGGGCAGACGCTTTGGGAGCCCGCTGAGCCGAACGAATACGATCTCAACTCGATTCGAGACGATCCTGTGAAATTGGCGGCCGTTCGACGTAGATTGAGCGATATCTCTTGGTGGATGCGAATGCTATGTCAATACATCGCTTTGCAGGCTAATGGCGAAGATGGCCAAGGGCTGGGCAAGTTCTGGCAGAGCCGTTATAAGGCCGTCCGTATTCTCGATGAAGAAACTCTGCTCGCGTGCGCGGCTTACGTTGATTTGAATCCGATCCGAGCGGCACTGGCTGAAACGCTCGAAACGAGCATTTACTGGCAGACACAATGGGAGATAGGACATTTAGCAGCCCGAAGCGAATCCCATCTCTGCTGGGCAATTTCGATACGGCACCTATTGGGTGGATTGGCAACAAGAAAACGATCGAAGATCAAATCAAACAGACATTGGGTTCCACCATGCATGCCGACAAATCGCCGGACGAAACGGCCCAAGCGACCATTTACCTTAGTGCGTATCTGAAGACGCTTCAACTGCCGATTCCAAATCGTCGCAAACAAGATCAGTCTAAAGGGCTTGAACTATTCGAGTCACACGGTTGACGCAGAATTTGGGCCCACATCAGAGCGTTTCTTTGGATAGCTTGCAGGAGTTGGTGACATTGATTCCCCACGAGAAACGCGTTATACCCCATGAATTCGAGTTGATCGGCACCGATATGCTCACGGTGACGTATCGAGCGTCGGACGTAACGGTAACGGTCGCCCCGTTGCCAACGCCCAACATGGTGAGCAGTCGAAGAGCTTCTTGGCGTGCTTCGTCGTTCGTACTGCCCGGGGTAATTGCCTTGCGTGCGCCTTCGTAAGCCGCGTTGGCCGTCGTTTGCCGGATGAAGTTCAATCGAGTAATCTCGATAGCTCCGAAGAACATCGCGAAAATGATTGGGACCATGAATGCGAACTCGATCGTCGTCGCGCCAGCTCGGGACGATCTCAATGAGCTTCTTGATTTGTATCGATTCATGGTAATCACTTTTGATATCACTGTAGACAAGTCGTCTCAACTGTTCCATTGGGACTAGTCGGTCAGCACAACTGGTAGCGAATTGGCAAGCTCGATGAACGCCGCCCTGAGTTCGCTCGTGTTCGTGGTTCGAATGTATTTGCCGCCGCAGGTTCGGGCGATTGTGTCCAGAACCGTTTGTTCCGATGTGAGCATGGACACGCAGTGCACCGTAATCCCTTGCGATCGAGCGTCTTGGGCAGCCAGTACCGGATCGCGTCCTGCGTTCCATTGTCCGTCTGTCATCAAAATAACCACCTTGTTCTTGTAGAGAGAGGAGTTCGTACCTTTGAGCACGGCGACAGCTGCATCAAGGCCTGCCGACAGATTCGTGCCACCCATCATCGGAACACTGTTCAACGCCTGGACGGCATTCTTGATATTGGTTTTGTTGGTCGACCAATTGTAGCCCGAGTTGGATGGTAGCGGTGTATTGACCGAGGATGCGGAGTATGCCGTAAAAGGCGAAATCGGCATTGTGTAGTCGGAACCCCACGTGACCAGCGCTGTTCGGGGTTGTGGCGTGTAGTTTCCGATTTCGTTCAGGAACAAGTCGATAGAATCTCTAAGTACGGCCCAACGGCTTTGTGTTGGGTGCGGTGGCGAGAGGTGATTTTGCCATACGGTCCCCCACGCAGTGAACGACGAAAGATTTGAATTGTTGGGTGGATATTCATAGTCATTCCCGGACATATCGAACAACATGGAGCCGGATCGGTCTAGGCAAAGGCACACATCCACTTCTTGTTGCCCCGCGGTCGCCACATAGCTGGGGGCGAAAGAAGCACGCCCAAGGACGGACGAAAAGTACAATGGGACTTCAGCATTTGCGGCGTTCGCCCCGGATTTTGAGTTGATCCGCACGGCATTATAGGGTAATACATCGCGTACGAATTCCCATTTGGCCGATGTCGTTGGAGATACGTGTCCAAATTCAATATCGGTCGTTCGTAGATTGAACGGTTTTCCGCCCACTCGATTGGTCGATGCTACATCGACAGCTGCCTGAGCGGCTTGAACGGTGTTCTCTGTTCTGGCCAAGCATTCGGCACCCGCTTTCGCTGCCGCGTCCGTCGCAGCTCTCATCTCAGCTCGCACAAGTTGCATGTACGAGAAATCAATAGTGATAGCTGCTACGACTACAAAGATGCTGAGCATGGCTAGGATCAAGACAAAAGCGGCGCCCTTGCGTCGATGAGCCATCGATCGAACGGATGCTCGTTGGCCGATTAAGCTTGGATTTAATGAGGTGGTCTTCATCTGTTTCCCTTTCGCCGACATTTTATTGCCTAACCATGGTGACTGAAGCGGAAATCGTCTTGCCATAAAAAATTTGGAATGGAGCGAAAGAGAGCGACGAGGATCCGGACGAAACTTTCACTTCGATTTTCGTGCCGCGGGCTGTTGTCGACGTGACTGCTGGGGTCAACACGACTGTGTAGGATGTGATTCCCCGGGCAGCAAGGACTTCGGCAATTCTGGATCGAGCGGCAGCGTCGGAACCGCCTGATCGGGTTGCACACTGGGCCCCTTCGTAGGATGCCGTCACCAAGCTCTGCCGAAGGAATACTGCGTTTGCAATCTCAAGTGATCCAAAGGTAAGAAACACGAGCAAAGGCAAAGTGACCGCAGTTTCAATGGCTGCAACCCCGCTCCGAGCACACCCATTGAACAAGGCTGATGGCCTTTTCGCGGTAGTGCGATTCGATTTGGAGGATTGGTTGCTCACTGCAGAACTCGATACTCAAGACTTGGATAGTCAACACTCAACCGTATGTCGCATCGAAACTCGAGGCTTTGTATTCACCCACGAGCCTGGCCAAAATCTGATAACTTGCTCTCGACTTTGACGATTGCAACGATTGTGACCGTCGCTCTCGAAGTGCAGCCCAAGATGACCACCACGTACGGGCTAGCAACGAAAGTGACGCTGCTGGGGGCTAGTAGCGAGGGGTTAGCGATCGCGCGTTGGGCTGCTGCCAACCGCGGCAAAGTGGCTTGTCTTTACATGGACAAAGCTGTCTGTGATTTCAAGAGTTGGCCGGGCGGAAAACTAGGAGTCGGAAAAGGAAGTCCAGCTCACTGGGAAAACCTGAAGGCGTTATACGGTTTCGCGTCTGACAAAGAAGCATTGGCTTACCCATGGAATCCAATTGATCTCGCGGCCAAGTTAGTGTCAGCAAATGTCCCCATCCTTTATCTGGCCGGTGAACAAGATGAAACAGTGCCGTTTCCAGAAAACGGTGGATTCATGCAAAAGGAATACAAACGCCTTGGGGGGTTGTTTGAGTTGATCATGCATGACGGCGAAGGGCATCATCCCCAAGGCTCGCCGGACCCACAACCTGTGATCGAATTTGTTGAACGCCACAGCCAGATCTTGCACGAAGCGGAAGCAACTCTCGCTAATGTATGGCGACCCGTTGAGGGTCACCTAATGACCCGTTGGGCAAAGGATGTCAATCCAAACCAGCCACTCTCTGCGTACCCTCGCCCCCAGATGACTCGCAAACGATGGAAGAATCTCAATGGACTGTGGGACTATAAGATTCAGTCCATGTATTCAAAAAAGCCGTTCGCGTTCGATGGAAAGATCTTGGTGCCGTTCCCGATTGAGTCTGCGTTATCTGGAGTAAAGAAACCGGTTTGGAAAGACGAACGACTTTGGTATCGAACCGTCTTTCATGCACCGACTCGCCAAGACAACGAACGCGTGCTATTACACTTTGGCGCAATCGACTGGGAAGCAAAGGTATATTTGAATGATGTGTTCCTAGGGGTACATCGCGGTGGATACGACGCGTTTACCTTTGACATTACCGATGCGGTCCGAGTCGGACGAGAAAACGAACTCGTTGTCGCAGTGTACGATGCAACAGGTGCAGGGCAAGCAACAGGTAAACAGAACTTCAACAAGATCCACAAGCCCGGTGGAATTGCGTACACGCCGTGTACAGGTCTTGGCAAACGGTGTGGCTAGAGACGGTTCCAGAAACTCACATTGCGAGCCTTAAACTCATTGCGGATGTCGATGCTGCCTGTTTACGTGTGACTGTATTTGGTCAGAGAGTACCAAGCCATACAAAAACCGAGATCATCGCATTTAGCAGCGGGGAAGA
The DNA here is from genome assembly GCA_040080875.1 of Pirellula sp. Classification (GTDB taxonomy): domain Bacteria; phylum Planctomycetota; class Planctomycetia; order Pirellulales; family Pirellulaceae; genus JBKCUI01. The sequence goes on along the minus strand of JBEBHM010000204.1, from coordinate 5,742 downwards.
AATCGGTCGAACCCAAGGAGAGGTTGGTACTGAACTACAGATCCCTATTCCTAGTCCTCGATTATGGACTCCCGATAGTCCATTTCTATATGACCTGAAAGTGCGATTAGGAGATGACGAAGTGGAAAGCTACTTCGGAATGCGAAAGATCTCGATCGGGAAGGACGACAGAGGGTTCACGTCCATACTGCTGAACGACAAGGCCATGTTTCAGGCTGGCCCTTTGGATCAGGGTTACTGGCCAGACGGCATTTATACAGCGCCAACGGATGAAGCCCTGCGATGGGACATCGAGGAGATGAAACGATTGGGCTTCAGTATGGTTCGCAAGCATATCAAAGTGGAGCCAGCTCGGTGGTTCCACTGGTGCGACAAACTGGGACTGTTGGTCTGGCAAAACATGCCAAGCGGGGGAGTAGGACAAGGGGGAGATCGAGATAAGGAAGGGAGAGTTAGCAACCCAGAAGTTGCCGAACAATTTGAATCCGAGCTACGAGCCATCATCACGCAGTTTGGCAACCACCCTTCCGTGGTTATGTGGGTTGTATTCAATGAAGCCTGGGGGCAATACGACACGGTGCGCCTAACAAATTTCGTCAAACAACTGGATCCGGGCCGAATTGTGAACAGCGCTAGTGGTTGGGCTGATGTTGGGGTGGGCGAAGTCAATGACAAACATAGCTATCCTGGGCCTATTTCACCTGAGCCTGAAGCGGCACGCGCTGCCGTGCTCGGCGAGTTTGGTGGACTCGGATTAGCGACTCCCAAACATACTTGGGTCGAAACAGCTTGGGGGTATCGCGGGGTTACTGGCGAACGGTCCCTGACTCGCAAGGTGGTTGACCTCTGGCGAGGCGTCTGGCAACTCAACCGCTCGAAGGGGCTATGCGCTGCTGTTTATACGCAATGGACCGATATAGAAACTGAGGCAAATGGACTATACACGTACGATCGCGAAAGATTGAAAGTGGAGTCCTCGCAATTAGCTGCCGCACATCGCGGTGTCTTACCGGCCCCGACGGTCTTTGACGAAACGGAAGTTCGAATTGCTGGAGAATTACCGAGCTGGCGCTTTACAACAAAACCACCGAATGAAAACTGGCTTGAGAGCACTTTCCATGAAACCGATTGGCAAGTCGGCGCTGCACCGTTTGGGTCCAAGGACTTCGTCGCAGGAGGAGTTCAAACCGCATGGGAAAGTCAGGATATTTGGATTCGTCGAAAGCTAATATTGCCAAGTGAAAAGCTGCGTTTTCATGGGGACGGGAGACACGTTCTAGTGCTCGCAATGATTCCCACTGCGTATCGGATTGGCGACCAAGCTCGGGTTGGAGCGTTGAGTAATATTCGAGTGCCTTCCGGAGGAATTCCATTTGCAGGTCGGTCAATTTGTCCTGTTCGTCAAACCATTTTTCAGCGACCTGTGTGTACATGTCATCTACCGCCCGTCTGGCCAAATCGCTTTGTTGGACCGCCTGACTTCTGGCTCGGATTGCATGAATTGCCAACCAGGTACCGACAACTCCTGCAACCAAGAGCAGCAGAATCATTGCTCGATCCAAGCGGACGAACGAGGCAAATCAAGGCGGGAGCGGAGTACCATCGGGAATTCGGTACGAAATGGCCCACCGAAGTTTTCCTGCGATAGGAAACGGGGGCTCGGGTAGGACCGGTTGATAATCTAGCGAGGGGTGTTTGGCTCGCGCCAAGACCGTCCGATAGCGCAGCATCCTCGGTTCCTTTCTGCGGGCTGAGAGCGAGCACAAAAGCCTGCGATTTTGAACGAAGCCGCTCGAAATGTGAGTAACGTATAGGCTAGTGAGGCGGTACGAGGATTAGTCGGCCGAAGAAAACCCGAGAAAACTAGATAAGTTGCGGTACGGGTCCATATTCTTCGCGGAATATTCCAGTAAACTTAGGAGTGTTATGGCAAATGAGTTGTGAGTGCATTGACGCATTGACCCGTTCAAAGGTTCGTTGTTTCGAGAGATCGCTTTTCCTCCTCCCAGTTCTTTCGAGGAACAAGTTGGCATGACGCAGATTACATCAGACCGAATATTGGAACTCATCGAGAAGAGCAAGCTCGTCGAGCCGTCGGTGCTTCAATCTCATCTCGAGCGTATTCGAGCCGAGAATGATGGAAATCTGCCAGATGATCCTGTTGCAATTTGCAAGGCACTCGAAGATGCGGGGCTTGTGACTCGTTGGCAGTGCGAGAAATTCCTACAAGGAAAGTACAAGGGATTTTTTCTCGGCAACCACAAACTTCTCGGACATCTTGCCTCGGGTGGAATGAGCAGTGTTTACTTGGCTGAACATTTGGTCATGAAGCACAAACGGGCCATCAAAGTCTTACCTAAATCGAAACTGGGAAACAACAGCTATCTCCAGAGGTTTCAACTCGAGGCCAAAGCGATCGCTTCGCTCAACCACCCTAACATTGTTCGCGCTTTCGACATCAACCACGAAAAAGATACGCATTATCTAGTCATGGAATATGTTGAGGGGGCCGACATGCAAAACCTTGTTCGCAAGCATGGACCGTTGCCGTTTGCCATTGTTGCTGACTATATCGCTCAAGCCGCGCGCGGCCTCCAACACGCACATGACGTTGGGCTGATCCACCGTGACGTGAAACCCGCCAACCTTCTGGTGAACAAAGAGGGTGTTGTCAAGGTTCTCGATTTAGGCCTGGCCCTTTTTTCCGAAGACACCGATGCTTCTTTGACCATGGAGTACAACGACAAAGTACTCGGTACCGCCGACTATCTGCCGCCTGAGCAAGCGATCAACAGTCACAAAATCGACAGTCGCGCCGACATGTATGGTCTCGGCTGTACGATGTATTTTCTGCTGACCGGCCACCCACCCTTTCCCGAAGGGAGCATTCCGAGCCGGATTATCAAACATCAAAATGCGATGCCGCCCGACATTCGACTTGATCGCCCCGACTGTCCAGGTGAACTCGACGGAATTTGCGTCAAGATGATGCAGAAAGATCCCAAATACAGATACACTTCCTGCAAACAAGTCGCTGATGTTTTAGAAACGTGGCTGGCTAAGTACCGAGAAGAAACCAAAGACAATCCAGCCAAGAAACGCGAAAACAACCTGTCCGTTTCAGACATTATGGACGGTAAAACCAAGTCGCAAGCCAATGTCGATACGGTTACCAATCGCGGCGGTGGAACCATTGGTGGAAAGGTAACTCTCGGTAGTGCGATCGTGAAACTATCCACTTCGGATAGTGGGGTCCTGCAAGCGATTGCTAGGGGAGATGGATCGACCGTCGATAGCAAGATCGATTTGGTTCACGACACCAGTGCCCCCAATCCAAAGAAATCCAAGAGTCAGGCCATTGCCAAGGCAGGTTCGTCCCTTTCCAGCTCAGGCAAACCAAGTCAGCCACAAACTCCACTCGTCAAACCACTTGTCAAACCACTGGATCGGACAAAGAGCTCCGCGCCAACCGCCAAGCCAATTGGAGCGAAAGGCAAGACGGAACCGAAAAGTAACAAGAACACGAATACCTTGATCCTAGCTGGGGCAGCAGTGGTCGTTGTTGTATTGTTCGTTGGCATTTTGATCGCAATTCTGGCCACCCGTTGATTTGAACTTACTCGTCTCCGCCCATGAATCGATGGCTCGTTCTTGCTCTTGTTCTTTCCGTACCGTGCTTGCCGGTTGCTCGTACGCTTCGGGCTGATGAACTCTCCGACCTTAGGGACTCGATTGCCAAAGCGGGCCAGCAACTAAAAGCGGGGCAGGTCGTCGATAGTATCAAGTTGGTTGACGAAGCTTCCGCCAAGATCAAACTTTTGGTCGATGCCGCCCAAGCAAAGGAGCTTGCGGAGCTGAAGAAACTTCACGCTCAAATTCTCAAAACACGAGAAGTGCTCGAACTTCAGGGTGCCGATTTTTCCGATCTTCCAACTTGGGATGAGTTGATCAAGTCCAAGAAACCGTTGCCAGCGAAACCCACTGTCCCAAGTACCTCTCAGCCAACCAAGAACGAACCCAAGCCAGCGCCGAGCAGCAACCAATCCATTATCTTTGCCCGCGACGTCGCACCCTGGCTGGTCGATCAGTGTGGTCGCTGTCATATCAACGCAGAACGAGGTGGGTTTTCGATGGCGACTTTTAATGCGCTAATGAAAGGGAGCAAGGGGGGAGTCGTTGTATTTGCTGGCGATCCCGCAGCAAGCCGGATCGTCGAGGTGATCGAGACGGGAGATATGCCTCGCGGTGGTGGAAAAGTTTCTCCAGAACACTTTTCGAAATTGAAGCAATGGATCAAGGACGGTGCCCGTTTGGATGGACCACCGGATGGAGCTGCATCACCCTTGATGCAACTTGTTAAGTCGGCGGCGTTGTCGGGCACACCGAAATCGGCCGCTACGATCGCCCCAATCATAGGTGCAGTCCCTGCAGGCAAAGAATCGGTCAGTTTCGCACGTGATATCGCTCCGATATTGATCTCGCGTTGCAATGGCTGTCACTTCGGAGGAGGCACGAGGATTTTCGGTGGTCTTCGATTTAACAACTTTACAGGCTTGGCCAAAGGTGGCGACAGCGGGATCGCAATCGAGCCCTACAAACCTGATGAAAGCTTACTCGTCCGAAAGCTTCTTGGAACATCGGGAGCGCGCATGCCGATGGGCCGTACTCCGTTGTCCGACGAACAGATACGAATGGTATCTACGTGGATCAAAGAGGGAGCTGCATTCGACGGAAAGAATAAAGATCAGTCGCTCGATCAGGTGGCTGGTCAAGCCTGGGCGTCCGCCGCGTCGCATACCGAGCTCATGGACAAACGCAAATCGATGGCACGTGACAAATGGAAAGTCGTGGCTCCCAATCGCGAACCCAGCCAAGCCGGAGATGACGAGTTGTTCATTTTGGGCGACATCGGAGACGAAAATGCAAAGGCACTGCTTGCGCAGGCTAACACGGCTTTGAAAGACGTCCGTAAGATGTTTAAGCTCAGTCACAAAGAACCTCTCATCAAAGGTGGCATCGTCGTATTTGCACTAAAGCAACGTTACGACTATAGCGAGTTTGGAACGATGATCGAGAGTCGTTCTCTGCCGGCCGAATGGTCGAGTCACTGGAGGGACGGTGCGTTGGACAGCTATATCGCAATGGTGTTCGACAAAGCCGAAGACAAGATCAATGAATCGTCGCTTGTCCAACAGATGGTCAGCTTGTGGGTGGGATCCTACGATGGCGTACCGAAGTGGTTTGCGGATGGAGTTGGCCGCCATGCGTTTGCTCAGTTAGTTGGCCCCAACGATGCGAGAGTGCAACCTTGGCTGCGACGATTACCTCAATCCATTTCTCAGCTCAAGAACTTAAAACCATTCTTAGATGGATCGATGAACGACGAAGACTCAGCCACCATTGGATTCGGTGTCATTCGTTTTATGCACGAGTCCAAGATGAAGAACCAATTCGACAGCCTCATTCGATCTTTGGTCAGCGGAAAAAATTTCGACCAAGCTGCCACGGCTAGCGTTGGAAAAATCGACCTATTTCTGCAACGGGTGCTCGGCAAAAGCAAATAAGCATTTCAGGCTAAAGACTGAAGACCTCATCATTACCCACATTTCGATCGATGTTACGCTGGCAACATTACCGAAACTTCAACCGTCCTTGAGTTAACGAAGATGCGAAGGGGATTTCTTTTCTCCCCCTCGCCCCTTTTTTTTCGGGGGCCGGGGGGTGAGGGGTTGCGTCATGAAT
>JBEBHM010000203.1:0-12288 GCA_040080875.1 Pirellula sp. | reverse complement strand
GATCCATCGGGGGCGACTGCTCCCGCCGCATCGGAACTGGGTTGTCGATAGACCTCACGAATGCGATCCGTGATGGCAGGAACGAGTTTTGGAGGACATAGGAACACGTACAATTGATTACTCGAATCCGATTGAACCATCGAAACCTGAATTTCACGATTGGGATTCCTTACCGTCACTCGTCTTGCTGTAGCAGGCAATACGTCGAAGGCGAATGACGAGTAACCTGCAGGACCAGCTGCGATGACACCATACACTCCGGGAGCCAAACTCGGTACCACGAACGATCCGTCGTCAGGATCGGAATCCACTCGAGTTATCACTTGATTGTTGCGCAAAAAAGTAAGCTTCGCGTAGCGAAGGCGCTCGACGAGATCGCGATCCGCAACAATGACGCGCCCCAACAACCTACCATCGCTTTGCAAGCGAACACGGTACGGATTTGTTTTCTCGGCTCGATAATCCGAAGTACCATAAAGTTCGCCTGCCGGCCCCGTCGGTGGCAAAATGTCCCGATTGATCGATGCAAGAATTTCTCGGCGGTTGGCTGGCATCAACGGCAATTTGACGTTTTTGGATGTCAATCCTCGTCGATCTGCATCCATCGAACTGACCGTCATGATGGGAATCGCCGCGTGAGAGGTTTCATCTGCGACAAGCAGTGCATGCAGCTCATTCGCATTGACATTTTCGAATTCGGCCACTCCGTTTGAATTTGCGACAGCAACGCGTTCGTCGCCTTTTGAATTGAGAAGCCGAACGAGCAAACTTGCGGTCGAAGGTTGCGATTCCACCGCACCCAAAGCGGCCAGCGTTACCTGCAGTTTATTGCCGTCCACCCTTGCCATAAAGTCTTCTGGAAGCTCGATATCTTTGCTTTGCATATTCACGAAGTACTGAGCCGAAAGTTCGTCTTGCGCAAGCGCCCATGGAGCAAGCACCCAGCAAGAAACGAAAAACAAAATGAATCGATTTGGAGTCGCCATGACAAACACAATGACCTCGTTAATTTCTAAATGCCAATTCTCGGGATTTTGAAGCAACCGTATTTTCTGTCGGACTTAATTCTAGTTGACGCAGGCGGAGATTTGCAAAGGAATTGCCCCAGACAAGTTCCACAACGAATAATTACCTGCAATGTGTCGTAAAGTCGGCAAGAGTCTATGGGACTAGTGGGTCTACACTCCTAGATTTTTGGGTAGTGGACCTTGTTAAAGGTCCTGTGGTTCAGGGATCTTTAACAAGATCCACTACGTCCAACCCCAATTTTTAATCTGGACGACGTGCTAGTTCTTTTTTTCGACTACTGAAAAATCGAATAAATCGGCACCGGTTCGAACCAATTCCGGCTGCGTCAATCTCGGCTCGCGGTCGACGCTATCCGATGCTTGGATTTGCTTGATTCGGCTTGTGCCTGGGCCGTTGAAAAGCCACGTCATATCGCAGTCGGTCAACGTAATTGATCCCGACTCAATCTCTACGGGCGATTGAGTCCGCAGAACCAATTTGGGGTCACCGATGATTTCAATCAAAGTTCGTCGCTCGGGCAAACCGGTACTGTTGATGATCTCTCGCGACGGGTCAATGGTGAATGCACACAAACAATTTTTGAATTGCCCGTTTTCGATTTCAACACGACCAGATGCCATATAGACTGCCGGACTGATTCGTATGGATCCTCGCTTGGGCGGTACAGCAGTTACGTTGAGAGACTTGAGCCGCATCTGCGCTCCCCTGCTTATTACGACCAATCCGTAGGCCGATGAGTTTAAAAGGTTGAGCTCGTCCCCCTCAACCATCCCTCCGTCGTTCAACATACCAACGAAACTCGTGTCTTGAACCATCATGTTTTCCAGTTTCAACTTACTTTGCTTTACGAGGATTCCGCATGCCGTACGCCGGACGGTGCAATTGGACAACGTAACTTGAGAGTCTTCGGTGATCTGCAGTCCGACTTGTCTCCTGTCCGGATTCTCGTCGCCAGCACCGTCCACGCGGATATCGACCATATCGACATAGCTCTGCTTTGAACTGACACCCCAAGTTGCCTTTTCGATGACAAAGGGTTCCTCGGAGCTTCCCTTGATTGAAACGGGGTTCTGTTCATTCCCACAAGCGTTGATTTGCACTCCAACAACGCAGTTCTGAAATCGACAAGAACGGATGGAGATAGACTCTTCGGAAGCGTCCATCCAATCGATCCCAGCGGAACAAGGCCCAATGAAACTACATCCATCAACAACCCCGCTGGCCCCGATACACTGAATGCCAGCCCGCTTTACCTCTACCGTGTTGGTTCCAGAAAACGAAAAGGAACTACCGCGAATGGAAACAGATGCTGCCTTTTCGCCCGAGACATTGGCGTGAACGGTCGACTGAAACTTGCATTCTTCTGCATCAAGGGCAGTTCCTGCTCTAGCCTTGACGCAGTTGTAGGACTCCTGCGAACTCGCAAACACAGTGCAACGAACCAGCTTGAGACCCCCGTTCTCAATGTCAACCGTATTTCGTTTGGCAGCCTGCGATTCGAGCGTCATTCCCTCAATGTAGACTTGGCTTCCCGTCTGAATCGTCAAACATGAATTATCCGTTCCAATGATGCTTACGCCTCCCTCGCCTATCAATCGGATTGAGCGGTCGATGGTGATGGATTCACGGTAGACTCCACCTTGCACAATGATCGAATCGCCAGCATCGGAGTCCAGGATCGCTTTTGCAATCGACGTATGTGTCCCTTTGCCTCCCACGGAAACCGAAAACGGTTTCGTGGGTGCGACCAATTTCGGCTCAGCGTTGGTCTCAGTATGACCTCGAAAATTCTGACGATCTTCGCTTGGAAGCGATAACGATGGAACCGCATCTTTCTTGAGTTCGTCTAGCCCAGCGACTGACGAATCGGCTTGAGGCTCTTTTGATTTCGAACTGAGGAAGCCTGGGTTCATCCAAAGAACGCCCATTGTGGCAAGAGCAAGCAACGGAACACCGATGAAAACGGCGGTCATCCAACGCCTTTTTGTCGTTTGGAATTGAGTGCTGGCCATGGAGCCACGAATCGTGGATTGCGCATTCGGATGAGTGCGAAGGCCACTGGCGAGGTTACCTTGGGTCGATTCGGCAGAACGAGCGGTCAGTGCGCTGTTCGCATTGAAGACTCCGCTCCGCGAAACCGAATCAAACGTAGCGGTTTCCAAAAATGGCAAGGTCCCCTCGATCGTGTCGAGCGCAGCCATCAATTCTCGGGCGCTAGAATATCGATCCGCAACGTTCTTGGCACAACATTTTCGAAATACGAGATCAAAGTCGTTTGGGATCTTGGGGTCGCGTTGGCTCAAAGGACGCGGGTCCTTATTCTTGATTTGGTCCTTTAGTTCCGCCAAGTTCTTGCCGGAAAAAGGCGGTCTGCCCGAAAGCAATTCATATAGAATCACGCCAAGTGCCCAGATGTCAGAGCGACCATCAAGCCATTCCAATCGCCCAACGAATTGTTCAGGCGACATATAGTGCGGTGTCCCGGCCACTTCGCGCCCTCGCTTTTGGGAACTCTCATCCTCGAGAATTGCCAATCCGAAGTCAGCCACAAAGACTCTGCCATCCCCCTCGACCAACAAGTTTTCTGGCTTGAGATCTCGGTGCACAATCCCTGCAGCGTGAGCAGCGTCCACCGCCATGCATACCTGTCGCATGATCGAGATGGTGCGAGACAGAGGAAGCCGATTGCCATCGGAAAGCAATTGCCTGAGATTGGCACCCTCGATCAGTTTCTGAACGACAAATGGCTCTCCGCTTCCCGTCACCCCAACTTGGTATATGGGGACAATCATGGGGTGATCTAACTTGACCGCTTTCCTTGCCTCGTCAATGTACTGTTGACGATGGGCCGGATTGCTGAACAAAGGTTTCTTGATCGCAACTTTGCGATGAAGCATTTCGTCGCGAGCGCAATAAACAACCCCGAATGCTCCGCGTCCTAGTTCTCGTTCAATGACAAATCCGGGGATGTCCGTTGGTAACGACTTGTCGTCGTTTTTGTCATCGCTATCGGGGGACTTGCCCAAGTACTGCGTGGCGAATTCGTCGGTATTCGGAGCATCTTGGACTTTTTCTTCCACCTGTTCACGTGAGGAGTGAATGAGGGTTTGGAAATCTTGCGCCGTGGGTTCTTTATTGGTGCGATCCGCATCAAGACCCTTGGCCGTATCTAGCTTGCTTTCGTCCTCCCCTGACATTCGGTACCTCTGTTATTTGCGTCGGGACACAGGCGAAACTTCACCGAAATTTAGATTCAGCTGTTATCGTCGCTCGACCTTGGTGGTCGTCCGATACGAGAACCAATCCAAGGAAGATCGCTTCGAAATTCAAATCTACCACAATTGAGTTGGAGCCTACAAGCTTTCAGCAGACAATTCCGATGGCTAGGCGGCTTTCCCGCTTTGGAGTTAGAGGCGATGAGTAGGGAAGTACCGTCGTACCTGCCGGCTCTGCCGGGTGCGATATTCGCTGGGGAAATCATCCAACAGCAAGATTCCACATCGCGACAGTCGCACTCGGCAAGAGCGACCCACGTGTCCAAAGCCAAAGACTCAGCAGCTCCATCAACGAAAACACCGGTACGAAACGGGAATGCCCGTCCCCTAACCGTTGGCGGTATCTAGGATTGCACCCATCGCTGTCGCTTGCTCTCGTTGCCAAGGGTCGAGTTGGCTGCCTCGTAAGTCGACCAAATACAAATTAACCCCCTCGATGTTCGCTCCGCGAAGGTCGCTATCGATGATCGCCGCTTTGCGGACGGCCTCCGGATCCTTGTAATACAGCTCCTCCATCGGATCGGTGTAAAAACCTGTACGAGTGCCGTGCGATGGGTATGGACTGCCCACCATTCCGCAGCGGGTAGAACCATAGTGAAACAGCGCACCTCGAAGATCGGCACCTCGCAAATCGCATCCGATCCACTGAATGTCAGCCAGTTTACTCTGCGCCAATGTGGCATAAGCAAACGAGACCGATACGCAGCGCGATCCACTCCAATTCGAACCCGACAGATCGGCCTTTGCAAAGTCCGCAAGCCGAATCTCGTTGTCCTCCAAGTTTGCGTTGGACAAATACGCGCTGCGAAAATTGCAACAGTCGATTTTACAAAGACGCATGTCGCAGGACCTAAATACCGATCGCTCAAGATTCGAATGCCGGAAATCCGTATCGACGAGAATGCATCTTTCGTACAACGATTCAACGACTCTAGCTCGGGAAAAGTCTGCCTCCGATAAGTCGCAACGGATGAATCTCGCATTCTGCACTTCTGCGTCCTCCCATCGAGTTTCGCAAAGTTCACATTCATCCCACAGCGAATTGCGCACGACTATGCATGTACCATCGAGCAAATTCATAGCACACTTTGTGAAATTACAATTGACACATGCCAACTTCGACCACATTCCACCTTCCACGTGGCAGTGTATCATCTTTGTCCCATCCAACTTCGAATTCGAAAGTTCGCTGGTCGACAAATCGCACTGCTTGAATGAGCACCCCTCTATCACCGAGCCACTCCAGTCGATTCGGGGAAGGTAGGACAGCGTAAAACTTAGTTTCGAAACAAGCTTGGGTTTCCACGTTTTATCGGTTTGATTCAATATCGCTGCGATCGTCGAACTCCATGGGTTTCGGAAGTGCTTCGCCAAACACGCGAGTGCTTTCGGTTGTGCTCTCAATTCTTGGGCGATACGTTCGATCACGGTTGGGGCAAACAAAAGTCTCAAGTACTTCAGACGTCCTCGCTCAATGACCGACGAGGCAACGTGCTGTGCAATGAGTCGGCTAAAATTAGATGGCAATGCAGCCAGCCGCGCGTAGAGCGGCAATCCAAGGTCGACGTGTTCCCACTGCTCCACAAAGGACTTGACGTACAGTTGCTTGTGAGCGAGCCTAGCCAGCATTCGGTTTTCATGGTCTTTTCGAAAGCCAAAGCGACTGGATGGATTCCGCCTGCTCACTTCCTCGTAAAAGAGTCGCCACAACATTTCATCCACGGAAGACAAATCATGACACATTCGCTCGAGGAGCAGACTCCAGATTTCGCAGTCGTTGCCGATCGCCGTGTAGTGATTTGCTTGTAACCGCGACACGACAGAATTGCATTTTTCCGGCGATTGTTCCAGCATGAACGCAATGACGTCATCTTGGTCCCAGCACGACCATCGAAGCAATTCGAGGTTGGTCGAATTTTCGATCGAACATTGGCTTGACGTAATCACAATGCGCTGTTCACCGGTAGACAGCATTGCATCCTTGGATTGGATTGTCTCCTTGGAGTTTGTTACGAAGCGAACTCGCGATTCGTTGCGGAATGCACTGCCCAGAATTTCGCCTGCCGTGACAGCTCCAAAGCCATTCAGCTGAACGCATAAGTTGTGACCCGATTCGGCGAGAAGCGTCTCGATGGCGTCTCGAGCGCGAATGAACGAACACTCTCGAAACTTGACGAGTCGTGGCGAAAATTGGGGGGTGATCGTTTCACCAGATGGTGCGGAACCATGCATGGGACACCATTTGAACTCATTGACGCGATTGCCTCCGCATGCCGTTTCAACGACATACTCCCCAACCAGTCTAGGGGATCGCCGATTAAGATGTCAACAAACAGAGCTCGTTTGCTATGTTTTCGAAGACGGACCGCCACTCCCCCGGAGCTGGCTGACGAAAGAGTCGCATGGTGGGATACCATGGAGTATCGCTTCGATGTAATAACCAGCGCCAGTCCGCGTTGAAGTTCAGGACGGTCCAGACTGGCACGCCCAATGCACCTGCTAAATGAGCCGGTGCGGAGTCGATCGAGATTACCAGATCTAGGCATTTCATAATGGCAGCAGTATCTAGAAATGCGATGCCAGCTTCGTCCATGAGCGGTCCCAAATTGATCACATTTTCATACCCGGAAAACTGCTGCAGTTGCTCTGCCCCCTCGTGTTTTTGAAGGCTAAAGAATTTGACTTGGCTCAGTCGAAACAAAGGCTCAAATTCACGGAGAGGGACGTTTCGGATCGAAAGTGATTTCTCATTGGTACTGCCGTGCCAGACAATACCAACTTTGCAGCCGCCACCCAACACCGAGTTCCACACCGACGAGCGAACCGTGTCGCAAAATAAATAGGGCACATGGTTGGGTACATTGCTTGGCAACGTCCCAAAGATCCCGGGCAAACTGAGGAGCGGTGCATGCACATCAAACGAAGGGCTTGGTCCCTTTGCATCGACCACTTCATCGATTCCCTGGCACGACAAAACCAACGGGGCCAATCGGGGAGAAGCCACAAACAAGACTTTACCTCCTCGCATTTTCACTAACGGAACGTATCTGAGAAATTGCAGCGTGTCCCCGATTCCTTGCTCCGGATGAAGCAAAATGGTTCGGCCGTCTAGCGGCGATCCGTCCCATAGCGGTTGCGAAAACGCTTGTTGAGTTTTTCCGTTCACGTACAGTCTAAATTCATAATCCGGCCAACCAAGCGCCCACTCACCCATGGTCAGCCGAGCAACACCCATATTGCAACGAGCCTCAGCAAAATCAGGCTGAAGTCGCAGGGCTTGCTCGTAGCAATGGCAAGCTTGATCCAGTTTGCGCATTCGATAAAAGGCGACTCCTAAATTGCAGTATGCATTCGCGTACTTGGGGTCGAGCAGGATCGACTTTTGGTATTGAGCAATTGCGAGATCCAAATTTTTCAGTCGTGCGTACGCAACGCCTAACTCACATTGTACGGCGGCGTTCGTTGGTGCCATTTCCGCCGCTTTTTCCAAGTAGCGAACCGCGACATCAACTTGCTGAGTCCATAGAAAACTAAGACCCAAACAATATATCGCTTCGAGATTCTCCGGTTCCATGTCCAGGGATCGGGAGAAAGCATGGATTGCGCCTTGAGAATCGCCTCGATTCGTACAAGCGAGGCCTAATTTGCACCAACTCGCTGCATCGGTCGGATCGGGGCCGGCCAAGTCAATGTTCGCTCCAACGCCGGCTTTCTTTGCAACTTCGCTCTCTTGCATCATATCTATTCGTATGCGTTCTTTTCAGCACCTATATTGCGCCGCAAAGAAAGCATATCAGAACACCATTGCGCGACAATCCGCTGGTCGATCTGGCTGAGGTGTTGCGAAGGACTTCCGCACGGAGCACGGATTCGATTGGCAGGCGGGCCGCCGACCGGAACACTTCTAGCGCGGCGCGCTGTTGCGGAGCAACAGCGATACAATGATTTGCTAGCTCCAATCGATATCCGCAAAAATCGAGTCTAACGCATCCTTGGACTTCTCTGCATTTCCTTGTGCAATCAAACGGAGCGTTTCTGAATCTTCGTCCTCATCCTCATCCGACGGACCAGGCAATGCAGGTCCATATACGGATGTGTTGAATTCGGCGACGAAAGCATCCGCTTGCTTGGCGGCTTGTTCCTGTTTCTTAAACTCGTCCGTGACACGAATCACAACCTCGGTCGGCACCATGTTCACGTAGCCTTGGCTGTATCCGAGATTTGCCATCGAGCTTTCGCCTTCTCCAGCACCCGCATTTCCGCGGTTGTTGATGAAATTGATGAGCTCAAGCACGTCCAGCGGGCTAACCGATCGGTCGCCGTTCACGTCCAAGTAAGGTGGCGTAGGCAAGCTGTTCGGCAACTGCCTTGTGCCATTGAAGTTCAAATCGTTGACGACGATGAGAACATCGATGGGCGAAACAAATCCGTCCGCATTTACGTCGAGGTTGTTGACCGGATTCTGATGAATTGAATTGGTCACACGGATCGAGACATTGGCAATGTTGCTCGACAGCCCCTCATCGTCTTGAACCGCATATTGCAAATTGGCAATTCCAAAGAATCCTGTTGGCGGCGTGTAACGAATCGAACCATCGGCGAGCACCGTCGCCGCTCCGACATCGGGACCCGTCACGATCGATACCGAGCTGCGATTGAGCGTTCCGTCAGGATCCGAATCGTTTCTCAATACGTCGATAACGACAGGTGTGTTGACTCCGGTAAGAACCGAGTCCGGCAATGCCACGGGCGAAGTATTGACAACGATATCCACACGGGCTTCGTTCGACAGTGCCCCCAGCGCATCTCGAACGCGGTAAGTAAACGAATCGGGGCCTCGGTAGCCTGGGTTTGGTCGGTACTCGATGCGTCCGGTCGCCAAAGCCGTTACTGTACCATTGGAAGCCAGCTGACCGATTTCGACGGTTCGAGGATCAATGGTCGAATCGATGTCGCGATCATTGGCTAAAACATTCAGCAACTCGCTGACCCCCAACGGCACACTGAAGGTGTCGTTGACAGCTACAGGAGTGTCGTTCAGGCCGCTCACCGTGACTGTCACTGTTGCGACATTGCTATCGAGCCCGGCTACGTCTCGGAGCGTGTACGAGAACGTGTCTTGAGCCGTTTCGCCATTGACCAATCGCTGCAATTGAGCTGCGTTGCGAGAATCGTAGGTAAATTGGCCGTTGGCAGCGACCGTGATCGTTGCACCCAAGTTGCTGATCGCTTGGAAAGTCTGGACCGTGAGCGCATCGGCTGGAAGATCCACATCTCGGTCGTTTGCGAGGACGCCTGGAGCGTTAATCGTAAGCTGAGAATCTTCGTCGGTGTTATAGCGATCGTTGACCGCTACTGGCGCATCATTCGTAGGTCGGATAACAATCGTAAAGGTTCGCGGCGAAGATTCGTTGACATTCGGAGGTGTGTTGGGTCCGCTGTCGCGAGCAATCACACTGACAATGGCAGTACCGAAGGCATCTTGTGCTGGGACGAAATCCAGCACGCCACTTGGGCTGATCACGGGCTGGACAGCGAACAAGCTTGTATTGTTGTTCGAGGTGAAGATCGAAACCGATTGTCCAGCCTCATCCACTCCCGTCGCTGGAACACTATTCATTCCGTCGGCTGGAACAATGTTTCTAATCGCGGGAGCCGAATATCGACTCGAATCTTCGTCGACAGCAACATCGCCAATGATGACGAATCCAGGCGGATCATTTACCGGGTTCACATTGATCGTCAGTTTCGACGTTCCCGAGCGGTTGACGTTGGGCAACACCGAGGATCCATTATCGACCGCAGTCACATCCACAATCGCTCGTCCGATGGCATCCTTGGAAAGCGAGAATGTCAAAATGCCGGCGGAATTGATCGCAGGTAAGGTGGCAAACAAGGCGGGATTGTCCACAGCAATGAGGAAGCTAACTACTTGTGCGTTCGGTCCAGCGTTTTCGTCCTGCGAGTTAGGTGGTCCTGCCAATATGCCGGTGGCCCACGGTTGCGAGTAGTTGGTCGTGTCCTCGTTTACAGTAACGTCAGGGCCCGCAATAAACTGTGGAGGATCATTGATTGGGGCCAATTGGACCGTGATGGTTCCAGTGGCGCTCGCTTGTGGAACACCATCATCGGTAACCACGTATCGGATGATATCATCACCTGAAAAATTGGCGGGTGGTGAATATCGGAAGGAAGTGATCCTGTCTCCCACAAACACTGGCGTAACCGAGCCCCCCCGATCCGTCGTCCGCTCAATTTGCGTAATTCGCATTGTCTGAAGGGCGGCTACCTCGTCAGCCGGCCCAGGCAGATCACCAGCGAGAACTGTCGATTCGGATACGTCGAATGGAACATCCTCCACTCCCTGCAAGACCGCTACGTCTGGAATCGGCGAATCGTTGACCGGAGTGATATTTAGCGTAAAGACTTGTTCCGCCGAAAGGTTCTGGTTAGGTGCTGGAGTCCCAACGCCATTATCACGCAACGAAACAAAAACTCGTCGGCGAATTCCGGACGTGTTGTTATTGATGTTGGGAGCGGTTTGGAACACCAAGGTACCATCGTTTTGAATCGATGGCTGTACCGAGAAAATTCCAGGGTCCTCAGCTCGAACGACGAACGAAAGCAATTGGTTCGTTTCGTCGATCGCCGTGGCCGGTCCAGGACGGATTCCGGTTGCAAAACCAGGCACCGACACAACCCCTTGGTCCTCGACGGCCGTCGTCGAATTGGGAAGAGTAAACTCGGGTGCATCATTGACAGAGTTGACTGTGATCGTAAACGTGGCTGTGGGGCCAAGGTTATTGTTCGGCGGTGGGCCAGCTCGCCCATTGTCCGTCAGCCTTACGACCACGATCGATGTACCATTGCGATCTGGCGCAGTGACAAAATGGAGTGTGCCAACGCCGTCAATCGAGGGCGTTTGGTTTGCCGCAAACAACGTTGGATTCGAGACCGAAATCACGTTGAAAATCAATTGTTGAGCTGGAACGGTTGGAGCAAATTGTCCGATTTCGTCCAACGCGGTGGCTGGGCCGGCAGTTAGGTTTGCGGCAAAGTTCGGAATCGACGTCGGCGTATTGCCGGTGAGACTTTCTTCGTCCTCACGTACAACGACCGAGGTAGTGCTCAAGTTGAACGCTGGAGCATCGTTAACATCCGAGGCGGTGATCGTCAACGTTTTGGTCAACGACGCATTGGGTGTGCCATTGTCTGTCAACGTAATCAAAATATTGAGACTACCCGCGAACAGACTGTTGACGTCGGGAGCCAGTTGGAACTCAAGGTCTCCCGTGCCCGTCAATCTCGGCTGCACCGTGTAGTACTGTGGATTGGCGGCAACAATCCTTGTTGTAAACGTTTGGTTCGATTCATCGATAGCCGTTGGTGGACCAGGCAACGGATTGACCACCAATCCTGGAACGACGCTTCGCGGAGCATCTTCCACAATGCTAAGGCTGCTCGCTGAGAGATTGAACGATGGTGGGTCGTTGGTTTGAGCAACATTAATCGTCACCGTTCTCGCGACGGACTGTACCGTGGGGGGGCCATCTTGTGCGATGATTTCGACCAAGATCGGGCCGGAGTTGTCGGAGTTCACATCTGGCGCCAATGTGAAAGTAAAATCACCATTGGTACCGGTGCGAAGGATCGCAGGTTGCCCAGTTGAAGTAAAGCGAGTTGGATCCAGAGCACGAACTGCAAACGTTACCGATTGACCTGGTACCCCCGGAAGATTACCAAGCTCATCGTCCGCAGGTCCAATACCGTTGGGCGTATTGGCTAGTGGGCCCGCAAACACATTCGTAAGGAAGTTCGTAAACGTTTGGCTGCCTGGATCCTCGTTCAGATTAATAGTACTGTTTGGCATCGTGAAGATCGGTTGATCATTCACAGGATCAATCGTAATGGTAACCGTGCTGGTCGATTGCTTGGGATCCGGCACAACGGATCCTGCCACGTTCGAATAGGAAACACCGTCGTC
>JBEBHM010000202.1:0-12294 GCA_040080875.1 Pirellula sp. | reverse complement strand
GAAAATGTGGTCATAATGAGCGCAACGCACACGGACCTAGAGAGCTGGCAAAAAATGGAGCGAGACTTCCGCGATCTATTCAAGCAGCGCGACATCGATTTGGACCAGCTCGATCCTCGGCAAGTTGGGGTCATGATTCGAAATCATCGTTCCAATGCATGGCTCAGCGATGCGTTGGAACTTTGGATTGGGACTCGCGGACAAATGTCCACGATCGGTGGCCCAAAACTCGATGCGCAGCAAATGCAACCGTGGGCTGATGCAATGTACGTCGCAGACCCTGATCCTGTTCGAACCGGAATCAGGAAGCTGATCTACTCGGGAGGGACGCCGACCGTCGATCAGGTCGAATCGGTTATCAAGGGAGCGAGCTTGGAATCGCAATCTCCGAGAGCTCTCTCTTGGCTTGCGACCGTATTTGCGATTGCGAACGCTGCCGACCGCAGCGACGAGATTTTTCACCTCGCGGTCAGTCACTATCCGAGTGACTTTATGCTCAATTACGACTTCGCCTACGCCTTGGTTGGCCAACGGAGATGGCCCGAAGCAATTCGTTATTTCATGCGATGCGTGGCTATTCGGCCGGATGTTGCAGGCGTATGGAGAGCACTGGGAAACGCATTCCGTGAAAACGGAGAATTGCAACGATCGCAAGAGGCCTTGCAGAGATCGATTCAATTATCGCCCAATCATCAACCTACCCTTGTCGATTTAGAAAAAACGCTAGACCTGTTGAGGAGTCAATCATCGTCTTCGAAAGACGGGTCGGCACAGAATAAACCGTTTCCTGAACCGAGTGGAAAGAAGCCATGAAAATCGTTTTGTATGCAGTCGCCGTCATTGTTGGCTTGCTTGTTGGGGGGGTTAGTGTCGGACTGATCGAAGCCGTCAACATTCCTCTTTTCGGAATATCGCCGCCGACAGACATGAATGATTCGTCTGCCATGGAAAAGTTTGTTTCTGGACTTCCGTTTGCGGCGCTGGTGTTGGTAGTAATTGCGTGGGGAGTCGGTAGTTTGACAGGTTCGGCCGTTGCCAAACTTATGACACCCAATCGACGCAATCTTGCTGGAGTCATCGTTTGTTGTTTGCTTTTTCTCGCAACGCTATCGAATTTGTTTTCGATACCGCACCCGGCTTGGATGTGGGTCGTCGGGCTAATGATCGTTCCGATGGGTGGGGCGATCGGCCTTTGCTTGGTTGCCAGCCAACCCTACCAAACGGAGTCCTCGTGTACGGTTCAAGCTACCCGGGCAAGAGTTTTTGAGGTGCTAGCCAATGCGGAGGAGTATTCCAAAGCGGTGCCAGGAATTCAGCGAGTAGAGTTCTTGAGCACACAACGAAGAGGATCCGGAACGAGGATTCGAGAAACCCGAAAGATGCATGGACAGGAAGCAACCGCAGAGTTAGAGGTCACCGAATTCGTGGAGGGACAGCGGATAAGGCTCGTGACCGTCGCAGCCGGAACCACATGGGACACGCTCTTCGAAGTCAACGATCAAGACACCCACACCGCGAACTTGAAAATGACGTTGCTAGCAATCCCTAAGACCTTGGTTTCCCGTCTGACTACGCCGCTCATGCTAGGTTTAGTTCGACGAGGGGTTGAGAGCGACATGAAAGCCGCCAAAGCGTATAGCGAGAAGGCAGTTCAAAACGAATCAGCTTGATCGGCAGTTACACTTAGTTATCCAGACTAACGATGGGGGTAGTGGAGGTTGTTCAACCTCCGAGATGGCAGGGATCTTTAACTTAACAAGATCCACTACCTTCAATCCACCAAAACGGTCTTGAAGACGCATTATCTCGGTTACACGAATGGAGTCTATTCATACAGCTCCGCCGGCCAGTTCGGTTGCTCGTTGCACGCGTGAGATGGCAAGCATGAATGCAGCGGTCCGCAGTGAAATGTCGTGGGTGGCCGATTGTTGCCACACGTTTTCGAAGGCCTCGCTCAGGGTGTGGTCTAACTCTTGTCGGACGCGATCAAGGCTCCATCGGTAGTGTTGACGATTTTGAACCCACTCGAAGTAGCTGACGGTGACGCCTCCAGCGTTGGCCAAGATATCAGGCAAAATGGTGATGCGTTTGGACGCCAAGATCTCATCACCTTCTGGATCGATGGGCCCATTCGCGGCTTCGATGATCGTTTTGGCGCGAATTTTGTTGGCATTGGATTTGTGGATGACATCCCCGAGAGCGGCGGGGATAAGCAAGTCGACATCGAGTTCCAGGAGAGCTTCACCCGGCAGCTTGTCAGCGCCTTGATAACCTTCGAGTCGATTTCCGTTTTTGACTGCATACGCAAACATCTCGGGGATATTGAGCCCCTTGGGGTTATAAAACGCTCCGCTCATATCGCTGACGGCGATAATCGGGAACGTGGATTCGAAGAGGAACTTAGCGGCATGCGAGCCGACATTGCCAAAGCCTTGGATAGCGGTTCGGCATTGTTCCGGTTTGACGTTGATTCGTTTGAGGAACTTGTTGGCAAGGATTCCAACGCCTCGACCAGTCGCTTCTTCGCGTCCTCGAGCACCGTATTCTTCGACTGGTTTGCCGGTAATGACGGCCGGGTTGAAACCGTGGTATTTTTCCCATTGATTGCGAAACCAGGACATGACCTCATAATTGGTTCCCATGTCCGGTGCAGGAATATCTGTATCAGGGCCGACGATTTCATGGATCTGATCGACGAATGAACGCGTCATCCGTTCGAGTTCTTTTTTGGAAATGGTCTTTGGATCGATGGCGATGCCGCCTTTGGCGCCCCCGTAGGGAAGTTCGACGACGGCCGTTTTCCAAGTCATCAGCGCCGCCAAGGAACGAACTTCGTCCAGGTCGACGGCGGGATGGAATCGAAGTCCGCCTTTCATGGGACCTCGAGAATTGTCGTGTTGAACTCGATAACCGAGAACCGTTTCGACCGTTCCATTGTCTTTTTCGAAAGCGACCTGGACCGTCACCTCTCGCTTGGGTGTGATGAGCAGTCGTCGCATCGACTCGCCCATTTTGAGCTTGTCGGCGGCTTGATTGAAATAAAAGTTAGTAGCTTCGCTGGCGCGCATGTTGGTTCGACATCTAGGAGATTGGAGCACGAAAAAAGGTTTTGTGCCGAATTATAATCCATTGGAAACATAACAAAACTCTAGCACTTCACTGCGTGGAAACGACAATAATTTGGAAACCCCTTTCCTATATGCCCACGTGCTGCAATAATCCGGGAGGATCTAGTTAGCGAAATACTCGTTGAAGAACGAACCAGTTGACAGAATTCTGTGTGGAAGTGGCTCTCGCGAGGAGGAAGCGTGAAGCGGGTCAGGACTTAAGTGGAGCAGCCATAAGCGTCGTACTCTTGTGCGAGGGCCTCTTCCACACAGCGTTTGTTAGTGCAACTATCTTTTCATTTTCTTCAATCCATTCTGACTGATGGCATCGATCCAAAAATATTTCCGCAGCGAAATCGCCGCGATGAAGCCTTATACGCCGGGCGAACAACCGCAATTTGGCAAAGTCATCAAGCTCAACACGAACGAGAATCCTTATCCCCCATCTCCCAAGGTGGTGGAAGCCATCTTGTCAGCGACCACTCGACTAGAACGATATCCCGACCCGTTAGGAACTTCGTTTCGCATTGCGGCGGCCGATGTATTGGGAGTCGAGCCCGACATGATCTTGTGCGGGAATGGCAGCGATGATTGTTTGACGATTTTGACAAGGGCGTTTGTTGGCGCAGGCCAAATTCTGCGACTGCCTTACCCAAGTTACATCCTTTACCGGACACTTGCAGAGCTACAGGGGGCACGCTTCGAGGAAGTCCGATTCGATGCTGAGTTTCAGTTGTCGCCGGCTTTTTTTGCCAACGAGGATCGACTAAAGCTAGTCTATCTTCCCAATCCCAATAGTCCCAGCGGAACGTTAGTGGATCACGATTCGATATTAAAGCTTGCCGATTCGGTCGATTGTCCTGTGGTCATTGACGAAGCGTATGTAGATTTTGCCCCGGAGAGTTGTGTCGGGCTAATTCGACAGAATCCCAAGATCATTGTGACAAGAACGCTTAGCAAATCATATGCGCTCGCGGGGCTACGTTTTGGGTATCTGATTGCACATCCGGAGTTGGTAAGCACTCTGCGAAAAGTTAAGGACTCTTACAACACCGATTTGCTTTCCTTGGTGGGTGCCACTGCGGCAATCTCCGACCAAACTTGGCTGAAGGAGAATGTCCAACGCATCGTTGCGACCCGCCAACGCATGCTGGTTGAGCTTCGCAAGTTGGGATTTCACGTGGTTGAATCCCATGCGAATTTCCTTTGGTGCACACGAAGCGATCGCCCGGTAAGGCCGTTGTATGAGCAACTCAAGGAGAGTGGTATTTTGGTCCGGTATATGGAATACCCACTTTGGGGTGATGGCCTCCGAATTAGTGTGGGAAGCGACGAACAAATCGACGCGTTACTCGTCATCCTCAAGCAACTGTTGCATTAGGAGGTCTCGAATGAGATGGCGCATCCACGCAAATCGATTTATCGAGGCAGGACTTCGTTGGTTCCAAAGCCGTTCTGAAATCCAGTTGGCCAGCTATTGGCGGGTTGTGTTGGATACTGTGGTGGAGCATTTGTATTGGGCCAACCGGGTTGAGCATTGCTATGGGGTGGGTTCCAACCCGGGTAGGGTGAATTTCCGAAGGAGTTTGGGGCCGGAAGGAATGAACCCCCTCCCTGATTCGTTGGCGAAGTTCCTTGACCAGTTAAGAACCCACCCGGGGGAAGCTGGTTGTTTAAGGCATCTGTACCAAATTGCGTGACTTTGTCCTGAATCATTCGCCCCAGATTGTCCAATGGGCCGTCGCCCGTGGTGGGTGCTAGGCCAGCTTGGTTTTGTTGTAGTCTTCGTTCAACATTGTCAAGGTAGGGCTGAACGATTGGCTTGATCTCAGCCGGGAGAATTCCATCCGCGTTGGCCAAAATACGGCTGATGTACAGGCCGCTCCTGGAATTAGCGATCCTTTGTTGCTGAGCAGAGCCCAGAAGGGTCATGGCAAACATGGTGATGATCAAGCAAAGTAGCATCCCCTTGAGCAATCCAAAGCCTGCACCAAGATGACGATCAAATTCCTTCAAGCGAACTTTGTCGATCGACGTGCTGACCAATCTGAAGACCATCCAGATGATCAAACTGGATCCGAAATACAGCAACAGCATGGCCAAGAAAAGATTCCAGGGTGGCTGCGCGTTGATCATCTTTGCGACGTCGTTGCGAAAGAAGTATGCTAAGAAATAGCTTGCAACAATCGAGGCCAACGAAGCCAATTGCCAGGCGAAACCTTTGATGGCCCCAAAGATAGTCGTCGCTGCCAAAACGATGAGCATAATCAAATCGTACGTCTGCATTGCTAGCAATCCCTTACCCAAACCTTGTCCTGATGTCCTACGTGATTCTCAACACGTGTTTGTAGAATCGACTATAGCGGCTTGGCCCATTTGGGGCGAATGGCAAATTTTGGAAGATTGTGTCGTGCTAGCATTCGAAACGTAGAATGCAATTGATTTTGTGGCAATGCATCGCCATGCGTGATGTCAGCTGGGCGAGGGCTGTAGCACGAGCAGTTTCTCGAACTCTTGTTTCATAAAGTCGCGCATGAAAGCATCAAGGGAAGCAAGCTCTGGCGAACTTGCTTCCAAGGTGGTTTTATGAATTATGAGTTTGGCTGAGACTGCGACGGTATCTGATTTATTGCCGTAAGCCTTGAGGGTGACACTGGAGTCGGTCATCTTCAAAATCTCCGCGTTGACCACAAGAGACTGGCCGGGCTGCATGAAGTCAATGAATTTTACATTTTTGGCTTCATGCAGTGTCAGTACGGAGTTGTCGAAATTCTCCGTGGCGCGAATCAACCAGCAGGATGCCTGGAAGAGCGATTCCAGCATCAGTACTCCGGGCATGACGGCAAAGAGAGGAAAGTGATCGCGAAAGTAATCTTCGCCTGGGTGGACGTCGCGGACCGCTACAATTCGTTCACCTGGAATCAATTCAATGATCTTGTCTAACTGTCTAAATCTCATCAGCAAGGGCCTGTGTGTGACAAACTCTGGTTGAAAATCAAGTCGTACTACGGTGGTAAGTCGTCCCGGAATGGGTGACCACAAGGAAGAGTTTAGGCACTTACCCGCCTTATTTGAAGTCGGATGTTCAAACCTTTACGTTTAGAGGCCCGAAGCAACGTCTAGGACCATGATTTTCCCATCCCCCATGCGACCGCTTCGTGCGGTATCCACGATCGTTTTGAGGACCTCCTCGACCCTTAGATCATCTACGTAAAGCGTAATCTCCACCTTTGGCAAGAATGCGAGGGAGTACTCTGTGGAGGAATACTGGTCGAGATAACTTTTTTGTCGACCGAATCCTTTGACTTCGGTCACTTGCAACGCCTCCAGTGGAGAGAGTCGCAAATTTTCCAGTAGTCGTTCCGCCAAATAAGGGCGAATGACCGCAATCACCTGCTTCATCGATTTTACTTCTTTTCCGTCGAAACGGATTTTTCGTTGGGTGCAGGTAAGGAAAGGTCTGGGTCAAAGGGTTTTTCATGTTTGTACAAGTCAAGAATTTTCTCAGCAAGCGGTTTTTGCAATTCGGTCGCACGCTCGACGATTTTTTCTTGGATGCCGATGGCGAGATCAAATTCTTTGGCAGCAGCATGCGCGGCGGCTAACGCGGCCATATCGCTCAGATCATTGAATTGATTTATTTCACACGCTTTGGTGGCCGAAACGATTGCGTCTTTGGGACTTCTCAAAGATTCGTCCTTGCATGCGGCCAAAATCCAAGCACGATTCTGGTGGGCCAGCGCATACTCGGGTGTCAATTCGATTGCCTTGTTGTAATCCTCGATCGCCTCCTTGAATTTGCCAAGTTGCTGAATGTTGTAGCCCCGGTTATTAAACGCGACCGCAGCCCGAGGGTTGAGTTCGATGACTTTGGAGAAATCTTGAACTGCTTTGTCGTGTTCTCCTTTTTGAAAGTAGACATAGCCTCGACCCATAATGGCTGGAATAAAGTTGGGGCTCAATTCCATCGCCTTGGTAAAGTCGCCTATGGCCTTTTCTAAGTCACCTTTGATTTTGAATGCGGTGGCTCTTTGTTGCAGTACGCCGGCGTTGTTGCCATTGATCTGGATGGCTGCATCGTAGTCCGAGATGGACTCATCAATTTTGTTCATTTGAAGATAGGCCGCAGCCCGATTGATGAGGATCGACTCGCTCTTGTCCCCCTTTTCAATCGCCATCGTAAAATCTACGACCGATTTGTCGTATTGACCAAGGGCGAGCAAAAACAGAGCGCGGCTCGAGTAAGCGTTAGCCGTGTCATAGCCCAGTTTGATCGCTTCGTCAAAGTCGGACATGGCTTTGTCGCTTTGGTTGCGAGCCCATTGTGCACCGCCTCGCAAAGTATAGAGCCGTCCATTCTTCGGGTTCTGTTTAATCAACTCGTCGTAGGTCTCGACGGACTCTGCTAAAGTGACCAAATTCACCTTTTCGATCGCGCCTTTGATGCCGCGAAAAGTGCGGATCAGAAACGTCTTTTCACGATCCTCAAGGACGGTTAGCAGATCACCTCTTTCGATCACATCCACTTCCTTGTCCCCAATGGTTAAACGCAACTCAACGCGAGCCACCATGGGTTCAGTGAAAATCTTGGGTGCCGCCGAAGCCTTGGGTTCTGCGGCTTGCGGATTTTGTTTGGCGGCAGGATCCGTGGGTTGTTGTGACCAAAGATTGCAAGAACTGGAATTCGCGATCCATAAGACCAAGGAGAGCCAAACCATCATGAATCGCAACATCGAAAACCGCGAAAATCGCTGACACGGAAAGGGCTTGTACGGCATCACGAACATGGGATCTCGCTGGCTGGGATCAAGACTTCAATTGGGGTGATTGTAAAATTGTTGAACGATTGTCCCAATCGTTTTCCGGATCAACTGGGGAAATTGTTGTCCCCGCGGTAAGCCTCTGCAAACCTTACCACATTCGACGGCAATATCCCCCCGTGGGTTGGGTTTCTATGGGACTTTAAGTTTCTGGATTCTAACGAAAAACGCGCCTGGTCCAACTTCGATTTGCCTGACTTGCGCGTGAATTTCCGTCAATGCATGTCGGACCGCAAGATGTGAAAATGTAACGATTAGGATAAATAAGAAGTTTGCGACAAAAATACCGCTTGCTATTATTGACGCAATTCGGGGGGGGAGTAGAGTTTGTGGGTAGATTTCCGACAGATTTTGTCTGTTGTATCGGATTTATCGTTTGCCAGTTTGGCTGGTCGTCCTATCGTCGGTAATTGGAGATTCTGAGATGAAGCATCGAGTTATTTTGTTGGCGGCAATACCGCTGGCGTTTGCAATGGCAAGTTTTGCCAATGCTGGATTCCGCTGCGGCGGTTGTAGTGATCCTTGCCGAACTGCAAGCAACGGTTGTGGGTTGTTCGGAGGAGGAATGCGAGCTGGAGGAGGTTGTGCTTCCGGATCTTCGGTTGGCACGAGGTCAACTGGCGTTGCATCGTATGGCCAAGTATCCGGCAGTTATGCGACGGGCGGTTATATGAGTCACTCTGTTGTGCAAGCCAGTCCCGCTTCATGCGGCGCTGTGGCAGCCGACGGTTCCTATGGTGTTGTGATGTCCGCTCCGGCTGTATCACAATCTGTGGTGGCGTATGCGCCATCGGCGGTGATGTCCGCACCTGTTTCCGTAGCGCCACAGTTGGTCTGCGAACCTGTTACAGGTTATCGTACTGTGATGGAGTCGACGTTTGTAACGGAAACTCAATACGTCACGGGTTCAGAAACAAAAACCGAGACGCGCGTTCGCGTTAAGCAAGTATCCAAAAGCGTGCCGGTGACGTTTGAAGACTTTCGAACCAAAACGGTGATGGTCCCAACGACCGAGACCAAGACAATTGAGTACAGTGTTCTTGTTCCTGAGACCTCCACCAAGACAGTGGATGTCAATGTGACGGTCCCGGTTTGGAACGAAGTGTCGGAAAACTACACGGTCAAGGTACCTGTTGTTGGCGACGTTCAAGAAACTTACAACGTCTCGGTACCTCGTTTGCGTGACGAATCTTTCACATATACGGTTTACGTTCCTCAAACCGAGACCGTGACCAAGCTGCAAACCATTACGAACGCCGTTCCCGTCGTGAAGACACGGACGGTTCAGCGTTCAGTACCAAGCTACTCCACTCAAACGGTTACCAAAGACTATGGTCATTGGGAAACCGTCGTCGAAGAAGTTGCCGGCTCCAGTTTTGGCGCTGCTCAAATGGTACAGCCTGCTCCTATGGTTTACAGTGCGCCTTCGGTTAGCTATTCAGGTGGATGCGGCACTTCAGCCATGTCGGCTTCTGCGGTTTCGGGCGGCGGTTGCGGCTCAGGAATCTTCACAAGGTCTTCATGCGGCGGTTGCGGACATTCGGCAGGTTGCGGGTGTGCTAGAGCAACGAGCAGCTGTGGCGGATGCGGTGTTCCTGCAGCGTCAAGTTCTTGCGGTTGCGGCGGAGCAGTGGTCGCTTCGGGTTGCGGTTCGTCGGTAGGTACCGGATGCGGCAGCGGAATGATTGTCGGCGGAAACATCGTTAGCCACGGTTACACCAGCGGTGGTATTATCAGCAGTGGTTCCATCGGTGGCGGATGCGGCACAGTGGTTTCGGCTCCTACAACCACCACGCGACGCGTGTGGGTTCCCAATGTGGTCACCGAAGAAGTCCAAGTGGTGAACAACGAAGTTCGCAATGAAGAGGTTGCTTATACGGTATTTGAGCAACAAAGCACTCAAGTTCCTTACGAATGCGCTTACGTCGTTTATCGACCAGATACTCGTACCGGAACCAAGAAGGTTGTCGAATACGTTTCGGAACCACGAACCCGGACTCGCAAGGTTGTTTCGTATAACGATGAACAACGAACGCGAACTCGACGCGAACTGAGTTACAAGACGGAAACCAAGCAAGAGACCTATCCTGTGGTGACCTACCGAACGGAAAAGCGAACCAAGGATATCAGCTTCACCTTGCAGATTCCAACTCAAACCGTCGAACCATTCCAGTCGACACGGTACGAAACTGTAACCGAAGACGTTGTCGAAGAATACACCGTCAATGTTCAAGTTCCGACGACCAGGGAAGTTCAAGTTCAGGTGTGCAAGATGGTTCCCAAGTTGGTTCCATACACTTTCCATCCTTGTTCAGCATCGTCAGGTGGCAGCGTTGGCGGATGCGGCAGTGTTGGCGGATGCGGAAGCGCTGGCGGATGTGGTGGTTCTTCCGCCGTAGGCAGCGGTTGCGGTTGTGGTGGGGCAGTTGCAGCACCTGCCGTGGGTGGATGTGGTTGCGGAGGGGCAGTAGCCGCTCCTGTGGCTTCGCCATGCGGTTGCGGTCGCTAATTCTGATTAACCATTCGACAAAATCTTGAACCCGCGAGGTGACTCGCGGGTTCTTTTTTTGGGATGATCGAAAAACGTTGTGTAAGATGTTTGCGGCGGAAAGATAAGCGTGAACACAAATTCGAACGAACGAGGCGATTGCAAAATGCTATTTCTCTCAGTGAACATCGTGCGGCTTAGGTTGGTCTCATTCTTCGCAGTATGCCTTTTGACTTTGTGTAGCGTTGGAACATCGTACGGACAACAAACCGTCGAGCGCAGGAGTGTTGTTGTTTATGGCGCCACGCCCGCCGGGATTATCGCCGCGATTGAATTAAAAGAGCTTGGTCGCGACGTCTTACTCCTTGAGCCATCCGAGCATTTGGGTGGAATGACAACCGGAGGGCTCGGAGCAACCGATATTGGCAACAAGCAAGTGATCGGTGGCAAATCTCGCGAATTCTATCAGCGTGTCTACCGTTATTATGAGTCCGACAAGGCATGGAAGTTTCAAAAACGAAGCGAGTACAAGGGGCCACACCAGCGAGTAGGCGAAACCAGTCAATGGACATTTGAGCCACATGTCGCGCTGGGCATCTTTCGCGATTGGCTGAACGACAAAAACGTCGAGGTCCGTCTAGGCGCGAAGCTTGATCGAAATCGTTCGCTGGAGATGTCAAACAAACGCATCCTCAAGATTCCACTGGTCGACGGCAAACAAATCGCCGCTGATTTTTTTATCGATGCAACGTATGAGGGTGACCTGATGGCGGAGGCGTCCGTGAGCCATGCCGTTGGGCGCGAAGACAATGCAACTTATAGCGAGACGCTCAATGGAGTTCAAGTTGGACAAGCGATCAAGCATCAGTTCTTCCCAGGTATCTCTCCATTCAAAATTGAAGGCGATTCCAAGAGTGGATTGGTGCGAGGCATTAGCAGCTTGCCTCTTGCAAAGGATGGGAGTGGCGACGCGCATGTGCAAGCGTACTGTTTGCGCATGACGCTTACCGATGCACACGACAACCGAATTCCCTTTGCAAAACCTATCAATTACAACGAAGAGGACTATGAGTTGCTGTTTCGGAATTTCGCAGCTGGTCTCAAGCAGATCCCTTGGCACAGTATCTACATGCCCAACCGAAAAACGGATACCAACAACAACACTGGGTTTTCAACCGACTTCATTGGGATGAGCGATGCTTGGGCCGAAGCGAGCTACGCAAAACGAATGGAACTCTACGAACAGCACCTCGCGTATCAGCAAGGACTTTGCTGGACCCTCGCCAATCACCCTCGAGTGCCGAAAGAGATTCGCGATGAAGCCAGCAATTGGGGTATGAGTCGAGACGAGTTCACCCGCAATGGTGGTTGGTCACCACAATTGTATGTTCGTGAGGCACGCCGCATGGTTGGCGAGTTTGTCATGACCGAACATCATTGTCGAGGCAATCAGCGAATTGAGGATAGCATCGGGATGGCGGCCTACACGATGGACTCTCACAATGTCCAACGCGTTGTCGGAGTCCATGGCAGTGTGATGAACGAGGGGGACGTTCAGGTGGGTGGTTTTCCTCCTTACCCGATTAGTTTCCGCAGTATTATTCCCAAGTCCAACGAATGCTCCAATCTTCTTGTGCCAGTTTGCTTGTCAGCGTCCCATATTGCCTATGGGTCGATTCGAATGGAGCCTGTGTTCATGGTGTTGGGGCAAAGTGCGGCGTGCGCTACGCATATTGCACTCCAAAACCAACAGGCGATTCAAGACGTTGTTTATGCGGATCTTAGGCAGGCCCTCGCAGATAGGTCGCAAATCCTGCACTTTCCGTAGTGTCGCTCGTCGGGCGGATTTCGACTAAAATCTAGCCTTGCCGTTGCACCC
>JBEBHM010000201.1:0-12297 GCA_040080875.1 Pirellula sp. | reverse complement strand
CTTGCCGAGTGCGACTGTCCCGGTCGGCTAGCGCCTCAGGCTCGGGAAAAACGAAAGATTTGTGATATTGGAAAGTGGCAAGATGTCCTTTTAACGACGACTCTAGCGATCGAATGCAACTTTTTTGGAGGCGATCTCAATTGCCTTGCGCAAGGCAAGATCTGGCTTGTCAACTTTGGACACAAGCCTAGGCGATGGCGAATCAGGCTTGAATGCCGATACCTCAACGCCGCCATCCACAGGCTCTTCATCAACCTGAACGTGAGGTTGTACACCTCGAGCGCTGATGGGAGTTCCTTTCGGAGAAAAGAACTTGGAGACAGTTAATCTAAGCCCACCGTTTCCGTTCTCATTATGGAAAACACCTTGCACACTTCCTTTGCCATACGATGTTGTTCCTACGACGGTTCCTCGGTTGTGATCGTGGATGGCTCCGGCGAAAATCTCGCTCGCGCTGGCGCTATCTCCGTCGATCAACACAACCAGCGGAATGTCCCATGCAGGGGGCTTGGCGTCGAACTGATGGTTTTCGTGCCCATTGCGACCGTGCGTCGAAACGATGATCCCTCGCGTCAAAAACTGATCCGCCAGTTCTACGGCCGAATCTAATAGCCCGCCTGGGTTTCGTCGAAGATCGATAATGACGCTCTTCATCCCTTCTTGACTTAGAGTCCACATGGAACGACTTACTTCCGATGCGGTCGTTTTCTGGAAATTCGTAATCTTGACGTAGCCGACATTGGGTTTGACCATTTCGGAAACGGAAACGCTGGGAACCTCGACGCGTCTGCGTTCAACTTCGATATCGATGGTTTTGTCGTCGAGGGTTCTTAGGACTAGGCGAACTTTGCTTCCCTCGATTCCTCTCAGCAAATCGGCCGCCCGTTTGGCACCGATTCGTTCCACCAGTTGACCATCTACTTGAAGAATATGCTGTGCCGCTGACATGCCAGCCATTTGGGCTGGTCCGCCGCGAAAGACGTCGACGATACGAAGCTCAGTCCCTTCGGCCCAGAGCTCGATGCCGAGCCCAATCAAGTTGCCTTCGATTTGAGACATGACTTCGCGGTATTCGCCGGGCGTCAACAAGGCAGAATAGGGGTCCAGCAAGCCGACAGAACCAGCAATATACTCATAGATTACCGCGCACGGCATCAGCCCTATTTGTTGGTTGGCGATGTTGGCTACTTGCGCCACCGTGCTCTTGAATTCATCCAGGTTTTGAATTTTTCTTCCAAAGACCACCTTGTGAATCGATTTGCGAAAGTGCTCGACGGCATTTCCATCCGCGTTTTGCAGGTGCATCGATAGAAAATCACGTTCGGTGAGCGCTACCTCAAGGAATGCTGTTCCATGCAAAGCGAGCTTGTAGTAGTCGATCGGCTCAACGTAATAAACTTCCAGTTTAGCAAGCACTTCGGTCATCACTTGGAACGCTTCGGTGGCGGATGACGTCGATACTTTTTGCATGAACGATCGGTCAGCGTAGCGCCGCGTGACGTCATAGTGCACTCGGCAAATCTGAAGACGCTCCGAGCACTCGCGGAGACTTGGGTCTTTCTTGACCGATTTTTCGTAGTGAATAATCGCTTCTTGCCATCGACGATCCTGTTCGAGCCGTTTGCCTTCCGCCAACGGCGACCGGGATGTCTCTCGATTGTTGCTCGTTACAACTTGCCCATTCGCCACAGGGCTCACGAGCGAGCTTTGGCTCTGAGCAACTGCAAGACTGCCACTAGCTACCACGCAAAGCGTAATCGCCGTTTTCGCTAGTCGCATTAAGAGATTTGGCATACGAAGATGTGGGGCTGGGTGCATAGTGGTAGACAAGAACCGTTAAAGGAGTATGCAACCCCAATCGTGTTGGTCAAAAAATCGTTCAACAAACTTTGAGAGGATCTCTTTCGTAACCGACAAAGTTTGTCGATGAAGATCTTGATTTGACGCAAATGGGGATAGTAGGGTCGAACCGCCCGTTCCCTCGAAGTGCTGGTGTCTGCGGGTGGTATTCAACTCCGCCGAATTACACAGCTTTTGCGTCGTGCATAAGAAATAGCCATTGTGCCACGCTTCCGTGGATATCACGCCGACATAGGGTCCAGCCAACTGTACGCAACCGGAATCATGCGGGCAAGTCCCCCGCAATCCTGCATGTCCCCTGACGGTTTCGCTTCAATTTGGATAAACTGGGCCGTTGGGTAAGTCAGGTTTCTTTAATTAGGACAAACAGATGAAATTCCAAAGCGGTCTAGTCGGACTGTTCCTACTGACAAGTTTCTCACAGTTCGCTTTTGCACATCCTGGACACGGACCAGCCGAGTCGTCGAATTCCGTTGTCCATTATCTCGTTAGCCCGATCCATTGGTTGCCGCTGGGTATCGGTTGTGTTCTCGTCTTTTGCATCTGGGCGTTGGCACTGCATCGCTTCGGTTTGTTACGAGCACAGTTGGGCTTCGTTCGACAATATGCGTTCGTTCCGATTCGATCCACACGCAACGCAGCGACGGTCGAGAAAGATTGACGGAAGCTTGCTACTTTTGTCTTCTGTGACCATTTGGTACGTCGTGCGAGTTTGAACCATGACCGAACCCAAGCGAGCAATCGCTCCCTCTCCCAGGCTCAATGTCGTCCTATATCAACCTGAGATTCCGCAAAACACGGGCAATATTGGTCGCACATGTGTTGCCCTGAACGCGAAACTATGGATCGTTCGCCCGGCCGGATTTCGGCTCGATGACAAGCAGTTGCAACGCGCCGGTCTCGACTATTGGCAATACTTGGAATGGGAATACGTCGACTCGTGGACTATGTTTTTGCAAGGTATGCCGCCAGGGAAAATTTGGTATTTCACCAAGTTCGGAACAACTAGTTACACCGAAGTTAAGTACGAACTGGGGGACTGGTTGGTTTTTGGGAGCGAATCCAGCGGATTGCCTGAATCGGTCCGTTTGGCCAGCCCGTCGCGGTGTGTATCGCTGCCGATGATCGGTCCCGTCCGAAGTATCAATCTTGCGGTGGCCGTGGGGGTCGGCCTTTTCGAAGCGCATCGGCAAATCCAAGCCTCCGAAATTGTTCGCTAGCGGAAAATGGATTTTTCTTGACGCAACGTCCAAGAAAAATTCGCCATGCCGCCCGGTGTTATTGCGAGAATCCTTGCGTTCATTCGTGAAGCCATTTTTGATTGTATTTACTTGGCTGCTTGTGTTCTGGCCGCAATGGGTAAAAAATGCGGGTGCGAAAGAATTGGAATTAATGTTTTCAGAGCAAAGGCTTCCGTAAATGGACCCCACATCCTTTGGCGATTTGATGGCAAGATTGCAATCCGGCGATCAAGATGCTGCATTCAAAATCTTTCAGGACTATTCCAATCGATTAGCAGGCTTGGCTCGGAAGCGATTGCAAGGAACGTTGGCTGCCAAAGTGGACCCAGAGGATGTCTTGCAGTCCGTGTTTCGCAGCTTTTTTCTTCGACAGCAGGCTGGGCAATTTCAACTCGACGGCTGGGACAGTTTATGGAGTCTGCTAACTGTTATCACGATGCGAAAATGCGGAAAGCAGTTGGATTATTTCCATGCTGCTTGTCGCAACGTGGGACGTGAAACTCCTCCACCACAGAACGACGACGAATCGTACGCAGCCTGTCTCGCTATTGCAACTGATCCGACGCCTCAGGAATCGGCGTCTCTTATTGAAACTATTGAATTGATCTTATCGGAATTGAGCGACCGGGACCGGCAGATTGTTGAATTGACCTTGCAGGGGACATCGCCTGCAGAGATTAGCGATGCTGTGCAATGCAGCGAACGAACTGTCGAAAGAGTTCGCGCGAGGCTCCAGCAGAAACTGTTGAGCATGATCGAGTAAAGCACCAATGCGTTTGACTTCAAGGCGAAGGTAGCCAAGTGACTATGAAACCTGCTGAAGAAGTGCCCTCTAACTCTTTGTTCGAGTCATTCGAGTATTCATTTGAATTGCCGTAATAGTACTAAGTTCTAGCTCAATGCCATCGGACATCTCCTCGAAAAAGGATGCTTTTCCAAATACGGTATCGTGTGCAGCTTGTTCTTTCAACAATTTGTCGTTGATTACAACCTTTTTGACCTTCGCAGCCTCGGTTAATTCCGCCATGCCGTTGAGTACCATCGCAGGCGGTGGTAGCAAGAATGAGTTCTGCCTGCTCAAGGCCAAAAACTGATCCAACGAATTGATGATTGCACTTCCATCTAAGTCGGCTTTAGGATCGTATCCTGCAGATGCCGCATTACCTGGAAGCAAGCCAGGGATATAGAACTCGTTCTGTTTCAGCATGACCAATGATGCATCCGTTGAATTCACAACTTTATTCTCAACCGAATGGCCATCACTTGGCAGGACGGCCATTCGAAATGAGAAGTCATTCGGAACGACTCCCGATACGGGAACGGTGTCTGCAACGGAACCATTTCCCGACTGCTTATTGGCACCGCCGTTCGTCCAATTGCCATCCAAGATGTTAGTCGCGGGATCCGTCACACCAGTCGACAAGATCTTCAAATCAATCCATGAGGCATCTATTACTTGACTCAAATTCAATTGCACAGTGCGTGGGTTGACCAACGAGATACCGGTTATCGTTGGAATGGACGGTCGTGTCCCATTGGCTCTGTATCCTTGCGTACCCACCAGATTGAAGTCGCTTAACTGCAAACTCGCTCCGACATCTTCAGAGAAAGTTAAAAACAAGCGATCGATATTGACCCAAGGGAGCGAATCCATTTGTGCGGCCGAGCCAGTCGGAACGACATAGCCCAACTGGTTTACCGGATCAACATACTCCTTGAAAGCAGCACTCCATGCGGAGCCTGACACAATGATGTTCGTGACCGTCGGCGCGGCGTTGTCCACGACATACTCTTGGTCCAACACAGGCTCCATGTTTGGCAAAGCATTGCCGGCCAAGTCGGTGATCGTTGGCGCGTTTAAGTTCAAGCCAACAGTTCCGTTGAGACTGGCCAAGTTCCCGCCCGATACGGTTACTTCGTAGGTGCTTTGGGTGACTTGCATAACGCTGATCGTCCCGTTGGTT
Organism: Pirellula sp.; assembly: GCA_040080875.1. Taxonomy (GTDB): domain Bacteria; phylum Planctomycetota; class Planctomycetia; order Pirellulales; family Pirellulaceae; genus JBKCUI01. The sequence continues at coordinate 7,232 of JBEBHM010000201.1, read as the reverse complement.
CCTGTTACGGCAAAATCCTCTGGGCCAATGCCTTTCACGTCTTCGGTGAAGGTCGCCAGGAAGACCAACGTGTCAGCGTTGGTCGGTGAAGTCAGGGGCGTCTTGCGAGTGAACGAAATGGTGCTCGGTGCAAGGATGTCCATCGCAAATGATTGTTTGGAAGCCGAGTCCAGTTTTCGCCCTGACGCATCCTGCAAACTGTTCCGCGCGATGAGCAGGTAATTTCCAGACAAAGTGAAGTTCAACGGAATCGTTGCCTCCCATCGTCCGATGGCAGCGTTGTAAGCAACTGCAATCGGTCCAAACTGCTCTTTGGTCGCTCGCGGATCACCGCCAATGATCGCTGGGTCCGCTTGTACCAAATAGCGTCCATCAGCCAGTCGTAACCCCCAGTTCGCATGTGCGAGAACGCTTCCAGCGCCAGTTGTGGCCATTTGCTGATCGAAGGCTACGATCAGGCTTGTACGGTTCGGGCCTACCGTTACGTCATGCACTGTGGGTGGCAACAGCGTGTATCGTCGTGCCAGGATTTCGGAGCCGTTCCCTTTGGCTGCAGACCATGCAATGACAAATTCGCCGTCTGGCGACGCGCTGACGCTGGCATTCCTGCTCGCTGCACCCGCCACATTCGCCACGCGGAATTCGTTCGCGAGCAAGTTACCCCACTTGTCCAACCAACGGGCCGAGAATCCCTCGCCTTGGACGGAGCCAACCTCGGTCCAAGTGACAATCAAATTACCGTCCTTGTCGAGGGCCGCATCGGGTAGCGTTTGGTTGCCGGTTGTCGTAGCGTTTAGCTTGAATTCGCCGCTGATAGGTCGGCGTTGGCGGTCGTAACGCTGACCGTAGATATCCGAATCACTTGCCGACTCGCTCCTCCAAACGACAGCGAATTCACCATTGCGATTCATCGCTATTCGTGGGCTGTCCTGTGTGCCGATAGTCGTCGTGTTCACACGGAACTCATTTTCTCCCACTCCGGCCGCTGAAAACCATCGAGCCATCACTTCGTTGGCTGTGCCATTGATGGAATTCCATGTGACGAGGAAATTGCCGGCCGCATCCATTGCGACATCGGGCGTCCATTGCGTTCCAGCCGGGGATTGGCTATTAGCCCGAATCAGCGAGCCAGTCCGCAAGCCGGCGCTCGTGAAACGTTGCGCATAGACTTCGTACCCGTCGGTCGAGATATTTGCTTGCCAAGCCACGACAAAGTCACCAACGGCATTCATTGCCACGGAGGGAAGGGTCGGATTTGGTGACGTCGTCATGTTGATCGCGATTTGCTCGTTATCAAGTGGTGTCCCGTCAGCCTTGAATCGACGGGCGTATGTGACGTGACCGGACGCCAATGGCACAGTCGTATCCCAAACAACGATATAGGCTCCGGTCGAGTCCATAGCGATCGCTGGTTGCGTTTGATCGCCTTGCGTGAAGGAATTCACACGAACCTGGCTTCCGAGTGGTAAGCCTTGAGCGTCGAATCGTCGGGAGTAAATGTCCTTCTCTCCAGCTGCTAGCCCGGGACCTTGCCAGACAACGACGTAGCTGCGGTCGACTAGGTTGACGGCAATTACCTCGTTCGCGACATCGCCAGAGACGGAACTGACAACTGCGACTTCAGGTCCGAGCGGTAACGGAGGAGGGACAATTGAAAATCGCTCAACGTAGTCGTTGCCGCTGATTCCATCGGGTGCGTGACCTTCCAAATCACTGATCAAGCCCTTGCCGACTAGTTTATAGTCGCCCGGCGCGAGCGGACTCTGAAATGCAAAAAGCAGATCTAGAAAACGGGTACTAGGATCAACACTTTGCGAAATGCGCGAGATTTGATTCGTGACATCGTTGCCGTTGCGTTCTAATCGCCAGTTTGCGATTGACGTAAAGGAAGCAGAACTACTTGTCATTAAAGGTTCCGCAAAGCTTACCTTTCGGTACAATGTAGAATTCACTTCCAACAATTCGAATCGCCGTGCTTCGATGTCTCCTTGATTTGTAAAGTCCGTGGAAGAGGTCCATGCGACAACAAAGCTGCCATTACCAGCCATCGCAATCGAAGGGTTACGGGCGCTTGGGTTGACAAGGAATTCACTCCCCAGCGGTTGCCCAGAAGCGTCGTACCGCTGAGCATAAACGTTATAGAGTTCATTCACGACAACAAAGCTGCCATCGGCCGCAATTGCAATCTTGGGAGAGTGTTGGTCTCCCTCGAAGTAACCATCACTTAAAAATTGGTTACTCGCGTCGTACCGATGAAAGGAAGAAACATAACCATTATAGCCGTGGAGGCCCACCCCAACAATGAAACTGCCGTCGGCTGCAACGGCAATCGAAGGTGAGTTAAACCCTCCGTCATAATAGTTTCCATAAATGGTAATTGCATTACCCAGTGGCTGATCCGATGAATCAAATCGTTGAGCTAAAACATAAAAGTAAGTTTTCCAAACGACGACATAGCGGCCATCGGCGGTCAACGCGATCGAGGCCGATTCGGGTCGAGTGAATTCGTCGTCAACCAGACGGAACTCGTTCCCTAGAGGCGCACCGAACGCATCATATTTACGCATAACGATTTCGCGTTCTAAAAGAAACGGACCGTAATGACGAATATATACGATACGAAAACTGCCATCGACGGCCATCCCAATAGAGGGCTCAACATAGGCGTCCTCTAAACTGGAATTGACGCGAAATTCGCCTCCCAGCGGCTGACCCGATGAGTTGTACCGTCGAGCATAAATCTGCCCCCGGAATTGGAAAGAAGTGGAGTCGCATTCCCATGCCACAACGAAACTCCCATCACCAGCCATCGCAACTCTGGGCGAGGATAGTCCGCCGAGCGTATTGGAAAAGACTCGGAACTCATCGCCTAACGCCTGGCCGAGGGCATTGTAGCGCTGACCGTAGATTCCGTTTGCGTTTCCGTCTTGTCCGATGCTTTTCCAAATGATCACGAAGCTGCCATCGGGGGCCATCGCGATTTCTTGATCAGCCTGGGTACCAGGTGTATACGAATTGACGCGAAACTCGCTGCCTAGGGCATTCACTAGGTCGATATTTTCGTCGTCATCTGGAACGCTGGTCAGTGTGTCGAATCCCACGCTGCTCGCTATATGGTCGTAATTGGGAGTAGCGAACACTTCGTCGGTGCCATCGCCTGGGAAGAGTTGATCACGTCCAGATCCCGCGACGAGCTTGTCGTTCCCAATTCCTCCCTCGATGAAATCGTGCGCGAGCCCACCATATAATCGGTCATTACCGTCTCCACCGTTGATGGTGTCATTCCCATCGCCACCGTCGATAGTGTCATCGCCTTTACCACCGGTGAGGGTGTCGTCACCATCGTTTCCCTGCAGAATGTCGTTGTTGAGGCCGCCAGTGAGCGTATCGTTTCCGGCGCCGCCAATGAGCGTGGCCTTGGATTGCAGTAATGCTGCACTGACATTGTCATCACCCGTCCCCGCGTCGACTTCAACGCCTGCCAAGGCGAGATTGCCGAAGTCGACCGTAATTATGTCATCACCCGCCAGTCCCCGCACACCGATGTTTTCGATCGTCAACTCGCGGGTTCCTCCCATTGTTAACTCTTCCACTTGAGTAGTGCCACCGCGAATTGCGGTTGCGCCCAAGTACACGACGGCGCGCCGATTGCCTGTAACTCCGTCAAGCTCTGATTTGATGGAAATTACATCTGCTGCTTTTGTACCGTCGAACCAGAGAGTGTCGATTCCGTTCTCTCCCTTGATGATATCACCTTGATTCGTTGCCGAATTGAACCCACCAGAAGCGTAAATTTTGTCGTTGCCCTCGCCGCCAAGTATTTGGTCAATGTTGGGGCTACCGTAAATCGTGTCATCGTTAAGGCCCCCATGGGCGATGTCGGTATAGACCGACTGATACTGACGGAGATCATCCTGTGCCTGGTGGATGATGACAATCATATTTTGGGCGTCAGTAAGCCGAATGATCTGTTCCGGTGTACGTTGCGAGGCAGGGACCGCGAGGATGGCAGCCTCAATCGAAAGATATGTTTGTTCATCTACGCTATACGTACGGAGTCTGCTTTCTTGCTCTTCCGACGTCAACTCTGCAATCGATCCTAGTCCAAGTTGTGCTCGTATCTCATTGTTGACGTGTGTGTAGATAACATCTTCGCCGTCGTCCCCAGTGATGTTGTCACGACCAAGCTCGCCGACGAGTGTGTCGTTCCCGGCGCCACCACGAATAATGTCGCCCATGTCGCCGCCAAGGATCGTATCGTTCCCCGCCTCGCCGTCCAGCGTGTCGATGCCGGAACTGCCGATGATCGTATCATCGCCGCCGCCACCGGTAATGACGCTCCCATAGAAACCAGTACCTGCCACCAGATAATCGGCGTCGGGTCCGCCTCGGATGATCTCTCGACCGGCTCCGCCATTTACCGTATCTCCGCCAGGACCTGCGTACACCGAATCGACCCCTGCACCACCGTCGAGTTCGTCGCGTCCCTCGTCGCCATAAAGTACGTCGTCGTTGTCGCCGCCAAAGAGTTTGTCGTCACCTTTGCCGCCTTTCAGAATATCACGTCCCTGTCCGCCAATGAGTGTGTCGTTTCCTTCGCCGCCATCGAGAACCATATTCTTTCCTGCCAGTGGGCCGGTAATCACCTCTAGGCGATCATTGCCGCCGAGGCCCTGCATACCCAACTGCTCAATGTCGCCTGTAAGACTCGTGTCAAGTGTGAAGTGAAACGCCTGCAAGATCAGGCCGCTGACCGGATCGCGTTTTAGAGCGCGGAAATTATCGCCGCTAAGTTGCTCAATTTGAATGACGTCGTCGATGTTCGAGTCGAGCACTGGATTGCCGTTGATGGTCAATTGGCGGACGGTTCCAGCCACTGCGATTTGGTCTTTGTCGAGCCCGCCATGCATCTGGTCGACTGAGACGCCATCGGCTGAGTCAAAATCGATTTGAAGCGTGTCTTCGCCAGCGTCGCCATAGAGCATATCAGCTCCACCATTTCCATTGAGCATGTCATTGCCACTACCACCGCGGAGTGTGTCGGAGTCGTTACCGCCAAGTAATTGATCTTCGCCGTCACCCCCCAACAATTCGTCCATGCCACCATCTCCCACGAGCACATCGTTCCCAATTTGCCCTTCGTCGTCCCCTCCCAAGAAGTCATTACCTCCCTCGCCGAATAGGCGGTCATCGCCCGCTTGACCATACAGCGAATCGCTTCCGTCGGGTTGTGAAGCATCCGAAACAGCGTAACCACGGTCGCCGAAGAGGGTGTCATTGCCCTCGCCACCATAAAGGAAGTCGGATCCAGCACCACCGACTAGAACATCGTTCCGCAGCCCCCCTCGGAGTATATCGTTGCCCTGCTCGCCATAGAGTATGTCCTCACCATCGCCGCCTTCGAGCGTATCGTTTTGGAGGCCGCCATAGAGGATGTCGTTGTCCAAGCCACCGTCGAGTTGGTCGTCTTCTGACCCGCCGAGTAAGACATCGAGTCCAGCATCACCGAAGAGTTTGTCAGCCCCACCACTACCGTCGATATGGTCGTTGCCACCCTCGCCTCGCAAGGTGTCGTTTTGGCTACCGCCCTTAATTTGGTCATCGCCTTCGCCACCCCAAATAATGTCAACGCTGCTGCCCCCGCGTAGAATATCGTTGCCGGCGTCTCCATAGATGTTTGCAGGTGCGTCGACCACGGTGATCAAATCATCGCCACCGTTACCGCGTACCTCGACAGGCACGACAATCCTCTCACCTACGTAAAACTTGTCATCATGTTCATTACCGAGATAACGAATGTTCTTAATCTGTCCTGGTTCGTATGTCCTTTGGCCAACTCCGCGCCAAGTTACCTCGATCTTACCGCCACCGACTTCAGTTAACGAAACCGTGTTCGAATTGCTATTGTGTTCTGGAAGTTGAGTGTTGAGGGTGAGCACCCCGTTTTCAAGCAAGCTGTCGTCGAGTACACCTGTCCCCAAGGGTGCACGTCCCGTGATCTTGCGTTGACTCTGTGGATTCGCAACGGCAGTTTGATTATCGCCTGACAGTTTGCTCTTGAAACTGGCGATGGTGAACCGTTCGTTAAACACCTCCCACTCCCAGAACAGGAAATTAACCTTACCTCGGGCAAATCCAAAGGCTTCGCCACCGATTGAAACATTAGTCGCGTTGAGCAAAGAGTTGCCGAGAGACAAGTCACGATAATTCAATAATTCATCAAGATAGATACGACCATCTCGTGGATCGGGATCCTGGAATCCAACCGACATAGAAACGGATCCGCCGACGCCGGCGAAAACTTCCATGCCTGCGAGCATTGCGATAGAAACCTCAGCCAATAGACCGGCTGTAATACTACCGGAGGCTGTGATCGAGGTACCGGGGTCAATATAGAATCCAGCAGTGTCGATGCCCAGTCCGACATTGTAATTCCATGCAGCCTGAATCTCAGTGTTGAAAGCAAGGCTTGCTGTGAGAGGTACCGGTCCAAGCGGTACCACGGCAGCTAGTAATGGGACGGAGAAATTTGTCGAGAAGGCATTTCCTCCTTGTTGCTTAAATTGAATCAGATCCACGACTTTTCCGTTGATCAGATCAAGCACGGATTGAGGAGTGACCTTGACCTCAAATCCCGCTTTACCGAGGCTCCCGTCGGTGAGGAATTTTGGCAGACCAAGTACATCTCCAAGCCCCTTGCCAACCACGGGTAGCTCTTTGGCAATGTCCGTTCCTCCGAACAGTTTGAAGGCGCTTGCGACTGCCTGGTAGCCACCTTCAAGAAGATTCTTTACGACGTCAACCGTTGGCGCATTGAGCTGGCTGCTATAGTTGACCTGTCGACCGCTAATGGACGCGCTCCAAACACCGGTCCAGTCGATCGCGCCAATAATTGGTAAGTGTGCTGTTAGCTTAGGACTAAAGCTAATCGCTCCATCGAGGCTCGGCCGCACAATTTCGGCAGGATTAAGTAACTGGCTGACTCGCAGCTTTTGGTCAATGTCGGCGTCCGCGAACGCAATCGCTCCGACAAGGCTGCCGGAAAGCGCGCCAACGATATCAACGTCCAAAAGATTGCGGAGGGCCATGTTTGCATTAAGGGCTCCCGTCACGGCAACGCCACCGATTGTGAGGGAACTATCTTCAGAAACGTAAAACGTCGGTGCACCGCCGAGCAGGTCGATGCCCATCGTAACGGACAGCATCACCGGCTGAAGACTGGCTGACACGCT
>JBEBHM010000200.1:0-12299 GCA_040080875.1 Pirellula sp. | reverse complement strand
ACCGTCCAAGCAACGAGCACGTAGGTCCGCATCTCCGAGGCGGACGAGCTTGCCGTTGAAACCCTCATCTCCCGGATGGATTTGCATTCCAAACCGGTAGTCACGCTGAAATGGAATCAGAGCAGCGGGTTTTGGTTGATATCGAATACCAGCGTCTCGGAGATACGCTGCTACGTAGGTCCGCATCTCCGAGGCGGACGAGCTTGCCGTTGAAACCCTCATCTCCCGGATGGATTTGCATTCCAAACCGGTATTCACACTGAAATGGAAACATAGCAGCGGGTTTTGGTTGATATCGAATACCAGCGTCTCGGAGATACGCTGCTACGTAGGTCCGCATCTCCGAGGCGGACGCACTGGCTATTGAAACCCTCAGCCCGGATGGATTTGCATTCCAAACCGGTAGTCACGCTGAAATGGAATCAGAGCAGCGGGTTTTGGTTGATATCGAGTAGCAGCGTCGCGGAGCGACGCTGCTACGTATTTCCCTTGCAAATTTCATTTGTCTGGTTCAGTGCCGAACTTCCCATCCTATAATGGGATCCTTCGCGCCCGCCACAGCATCCTACCCATCACTTCTATGCTCGTCTGTTATTATCCCGCAAAGGAATTCTGTGCGTCTTAGATCTTGGTCGACCTTGGTTGGCGTTTGCCGAGTCAGCGTGGTTGCGATGGCGGTTGAGCGTTGTGTTGCGATGGACTCGACGGTTGACTTGCAATTTGAGCGAACGGTTCGACCTTTCCTAGCAGAGCACTGCCTCGCATGTCATAGCCGCGAAAATGCGGAGGCTAAACTAGATCTGTCGGTTTTCCGGTCTATTGGGGATGTAGCCAAGGACCTTGCGACATGGCAGCATGTGGTCACGAGGCTCAGCGCAGGTGAGATGCCTCCGGCCGAAACCGATAAACAGCCTAGCTCCTCAGCCAGACAGGCCATCGTCACTTGGATTCGGGACTTTCGGCGGCAAGAGGCGCTGCGGCTAGCTGGTGACCCAGGCATTGTCCTGACACGGCGACTGAGCAACGCCGAATACAACTACAGCATTCGAGACATTACTGGGGTCGACATCCATCCAACGAATGATTTTCCTGTCGATCCCGCCAACGAGGCCGGGTTCGACAACTCGGGTGAATCGTTGTCCATGTCTCCGGCTCTCTTAAAGAAATATTTAGAAGCAGCTCGATTCGTAAGTGAGCATGCTGTCTTGAAGCCTAACGGGATAACATTTGCCCCGCATCCGGTGGTAACGGATACCGATCGTGACAAGTACTGTGTCAAACGCATCGTTCAGTTCTATCAGAGGCAACCGACGGACCTAGCCAAGTATTTTCGTGCGGCTTGGCAGGTTCGAGAGCTTTACCATTCTCTGCCTCGCGAAAAAGCGATCGAGAAGGCCGCAGCCGAATCGGGAGTCAGCGACAAGTACTTAGCCAAGGTCTGGGCGATCCTGACCGATTCCGAGAATACCATCGGGCCTATCGCGCAGTTGCAATCCATGTGGAAACAATTGCCAACGGGAGCAAGCAATCAGGAAGCTGCAAACCCCCATTGCGAGGCAATGCGAACATTCGTTTTCACTGTGCGGCGAAAACTGGAACCCAAACTCGACAACCTCGACGTCAAAGGGATCCACAAAGGCTCACAAGCGTTCGTCCTGTGGAAGAACAATCAATACGCACGTTTTCGTCGTTCATTCGATCCCAAGGTCCTGTCCAGCGCGTCCGAAACCGAGCCTTGTTTGCAGGTGCCGGATTCGCTTGAGCTGCAAGCAGCGTTCGAAGCCAACCTGGCCCGTTTTTGCAACGTCTTTCCCGATACGTTCTATGTATCGGAACGCGGGCGAGATTACGACGGAAAGCCGAGAGAACAACAAGAGAAGGGTCGCCTATTGAGCGCCGGTTTTCATAGCATGATGGGTTACTATCGCGATGATGCACCACTCTGTGATTTGATTCTGACCGAGTCCCAAAAACATGAATTGGACGAATTGTGGCGAGAATTGGATTTTGTAACCGGTGCCCCAACGCGCCAATACACAGGCTTTGTTTGGTTTGAACGAACCGACTCGGCTTATATGCGCGACGTGGAATTTGACTTCGCTCGCGCCGAAGATAAATCGGTGACCGACGAATCGATGATCGAGCGGTTGCGTGACGCCTATTTGTCCAAAGCCAAAACAAGGACCAACAACAGTATTCCGCTCCAGGCAATTCAAGATTATTTCGATGGCGTCAACCGACAGATTCGATGGGTCGAACAGGCAAGATTGTCAGCCGAACCAAGCCATCTTGAGGCATTGATCGAGATCGCGGCAGCAGCATGGCGACGTGAACTCTCGGCGTCCGAGCGAGAACATATCATCCACTTCTATCGATCGCTCCGTCAAAGCCAAGGTTTAAGTCATGAGGATGCCATCCAAGACTCCTTGGTAGCAATATGGATGTCTCCCTATTTCTGCTATCGCACAGATTATGCGCAGGCGGGCGTTGCGCGCCGGGAACTTTCGGATATCGAGTTAGCGAGCCGACTAAGCTACTTTTTGTGGTCGAGTGTTCCCGACAAGCATCTTAGAGACTTAGCCACGTCAGGTAGTCTAAAGCAGCCCGATGTGCTCAAGTCTGAGGCGCGTCGCATGCTGTTGGATCCGCGAACGCGTAGCCTTGCAACCGAATTCGCGGGCAATTGGCTGGACTTCCGAAGGTTCGAGGAACATAACGCTGTCGACCGATCTCGATTTCCACAGTTTACCGAAGAGCTTCGGCAAGCCATGTACGAGGAGCCGATCCAGTTCTTCTTGGATGTTGTGAAGCAAGACCGATCTGTGCTCGAGTTCCTGCACGGCAATCATACTTTGGTAAACGAAGTCCTCGCTAAACATTACGGTATGTCCAGCGTCCGCGCATCCTCGTCGAGTCCTAACGACTGGATCCTGGTTGGTAATGCAAACGATTTTGGGCGTGGGGGACTGTTGCCGATGTCGGTGTTCATGACCAAGAACGCTCCTGGGCTTCGGACCAGTCCCGTCAAGCGAGGTTATTGGGTCGTCAAACGACTGCTCGGAGAAACCATCCCAGCCCCGCCACCCAATGTACCCGAACTGCCAGCGGATGAATCGCAACTCGGTGACAAGTCGCTTCGCGAAACACTAGCCGCACATCGAGAACATGTTGCCTGCGCTGGGTGCCACAATCGCATCGACTCGGTCGGATTGGTTTTCGAAGGCTACGGACCGATCGGCGAAATGCGTGAACGAGACTTGGGTGGTCGATCCGTCGAGGTTGCAGCCGAGTTCCCGGATGGAAGTCGCGGACAAGGAGTCGCGGGCCTTCGCCAATACTTGAAACAAAAGCGCCAAAATGATTTTCTCGAGAATCTATGCCGCAAATTGCTTGGTTTTGGCTTGGGGCGGTCACTCCTGATCTCGGATGATCCTTTGATCGAAGACATGCAGTTTCGATGTGCCTCGAATGGATATCGATTTAGCGAACTGTTTGAGGCTATAATCACCAGTCCCCAGTTTCGCGAAAAGCGAGGCGACTCCCAACCATCTGTTTCTCCTGCCGAACTTCCATGACGCATCCGCCCTCTCCATCACGTAATTTCACGCGACGAACGCTCCTGCAAGGCGCTGGCGTGACGATGGGCCTACCCTGGTTGGAATCGCTGCCTGCATGGGGTGCCGACGGTGCCGATAACTCTCAGTTCCCAAAACGATTCGCAGCTTTGTTCATGGCATGCGGCATCAACGCTGACCATTGGTGGGCAAAAGACAATGGACAGGGCATCGAGCTTGGCAAGAGCTTGACTCCTATGGAACCTCTCAAAGCGAAAATGAACTTCATCTCCGGTCTGTTCAACAAGAACTCGACGGGCGTTGGAATCCATCCCGGGCAAACAGGCAATATCTTGTCGGGCGCCAGTCTGCAAAAGGGAGCCGAACTTCGCGGCGGTATCAGCGTCGATCAAGTCTTGGCCAACCACCTTGGACAAGAAACCGTCCAAGCCAGCATGGTGCTCGGTTGCGAACAACCGGTCACTGGCTATCACGAAACCAATTTCTCGATGGCGTATAGTTCGCACATTTCATGGCAAAATGCCACGTCGCCTGTTCCTATGGAAGTCTATCCGTCACTTGCCTTTGATAGTTTGTTTGACAATCGCGGCAGCCGACGCAATCAAAGCGTTCTCGATCGTGTCAAAGAACACGCGGAGAGCATCAGCCGTGACGCAAGCGGCGGCGACCGAGCAAAACTCGACGAGTTCTTGTCCAGCGTGCGCGAAGTAGAAAAGCGAGCCGAACGTATGCGGCTCGAAAAGGATAAGGCCTCGGAACGAGCGGACCAGCAACCTATGATCACCATGAAGCGACCGGATAACGGTTTGCCAGAAGACATTCGCGAGCACATGCGGTTGATGTGCGATATCGTGGCGCTCGCATTCCAAACCGACAAAACTCGCATCGCGACACTGCTCCTGTGTCGAGACATCTCCGGTCTGTTCTATCCGTTTCTAGATGTTCGCAACGCGCATCATTCGGCGTCGCACTACGACCGGTCCGACGAGTTCGAACGCATTTCCACTTACTATTGCAGCCAATTGGCGTATTTGGCTGGCAAATTGGACTCGATGCAAGAAGGCCCGGGAACCGTGCTCGATTCTAGTTGCATCATGTTCATCAACAACATGTGGTCCGGCAGCAAGCACGACTCAAGCCATGTTCCATTGCTAACAGCGGGTGGACTGGGCGGTACCCTTAAGACCGGCAGGGTGTTAGATTACCGAGAAAAATCGGACGATGATCGCAAGCTGTGCAGTTTCTATTTGTCGCTGATGAACCGAATGGGCCACCCAGCCGATCGATTCGGCGACGCAGATAAGGAGTTGGAAGTTTAGGTTGAGGTTGAGATTGCAGATTGTTGATCTTAAACCGGACCACAATCTCAAATCTCAAATCTCACGCCTCACGCCTCACGCCTCACGCCTAATTCCTAATTCCTAATTCCTAATTCCTAATTCCTAATTCCTAATTCCTAATTCCTAATTCCTAATTCTCACCCCTCACCCCACAAATGAATCAGTTCCAGTTGTTTATTGCGATGGTGTTCATGAGCCAAGCGATTGCGTCGAATACGGCGGTTGCGGAAGTTCTCAATGTTTGGCTCGGGACCGGCAAGAGTCCGCAAAGCCAAGGGATTTATCATTGCTCATTGGACACGAGCAATGGCAAGTTGTCGGATCCCAAACTGGTGGCTGAAATGGATGGCCCGGGTTTCTTGGCCAAACATCCAACGCTGGCAGTCCTTTATGCCGTTGGGGCGATCAAGAACGAACAAGTGGTAGCGGCATTCGCGATCGACGCGAGTACCGGCAAAGCGAGCCTGCGGTTGCTCAATGCCGTACCGATCGGCGATGGGGGCGCCGCACATCTTGCAGTCGATCGTACTGGCAAGACGCTGATTACGGCCCAATACGGAGCCGGATCGGTTGGCGTTTTTTCCGTCAACGCGGACGGATCGATCAAAGAAAGGACACAGCTCATCAAACACGAAGGTGGTTCGCGAGTGGTTTCGAACCGACAAGACTCGCCCCACGCGCATTGGACTGGGTTCTCGCCCGACAATCAATTTGCATTTGTTCCAGACTTGGGAATCGATCGCGTGATGATTTATCGAGTCGATGCGAATCAATCCAAATTAACTTGGCATGGAGAAGGGGTTGTGCCACCGGGCAGCGGCCCACGTCATATGAAATTCCATCCCAATGGAAAGTGGATTTACGTTCTGAACGAGCTGAGCCTGACGGTGACTGTGTTTGACTATGATGCTGCCAATGGAAAAATGACAGCAAGGCAGACCATCGAAACGGTTCCGGCAGCGGAACTGGCCCAAGAAAAGGCCAAGAGTTCTTCTGAAATTCGCGTCCATCCAAGCGGCAAGTACGTTTACTCAGCCAATCGGGGCCACGACACAATCACTGGATTCGAAGTGAATTCGACCAATGGGGAGCTCAAAGTGATTCAGGTCGCAAATGCACGGGCGGTGACTCCTCGCAATATCAACCTTTCGCCGGATGGCAATTGGCTTTTGTCTGCAGGGCAAGCGTCCCACACATTGGCCGCCTTTAGCTTGGATCCGAGCACGGGTCGGATCGCATTCAATCAGAACTGCGTGTACGCCCCGTCCGCCATATGCGTGATGTTTGACGATGGCTTATAGCGACCGAGTTTCAATCGATGGTCGCTCAAAGGCGGCAATGGCCCCACAACTGGAAGAACGAGAAACTGCGACATGACCGATGCGACGGATCAATTACCTCCCTCGATATCGTTGATTATTCCAGCCTACAACGAAGAAGCCTCGATCGGCAAAGTAATCGCGGATGCCAAGTCGGTGTTATCGAGACACGGCCACGTCCATGAGATTATCGTGGTCGTCGATGGCGCCACCGATAATACTGCGTCGGTGGCTGCGGCAGCGGGTGCCAAAATTGTTCGACACGCTCTCAATTTTGGATACGGCCGCAGTCTCAAGAGCGGTATTCTAGCCGCCGACCACAACTTGGTTGCGATCGCTGACGCGGATAGCACTTACCCACTTGAGCGTCTCCCGGACCTGATTCGTGCTTCCAAGGACGTAGACATGGTGGTGGGGGCCCGCACGGGTGTCTTGTATCACGGGTCCTTTTGGAAGCGTATTGGTCGCATCGTGTTTCGGGCGCTCAGTGAGTTTTCAGCAGGACAGCGCATTCCCGACATCAATTCGGGCATGCGAGTTTTTCGCCGCAGCCAGATATTGCCGTTCTTTCCTATCATCAGCGCTGGCTTTTCGTTTACCACCACTTCGACGCTGGCGTATTTGCTAAACGACCTCAGCATTCGTTACATTCCTATCGAATACAACGCTCGCGAGGGGCGCTCCAAAGTTCGCCACTTTCGCGATTCGATTCGCGCATTGCAAATTATTTTGGAAGCCATATTGCGATGCAACCCGATCAAAGCGTTTATCCTTTTGGCGGCTCCCACTGTCTTGTTGGGTTGTTTCTTTTTGTTCATTGCATTGATCGCCTTTTCATCGACCTGTTTGGTATTGGCTGCTATGTTTGGATGCTCCGCAGCATTGATCGTTGCTATCGGGTTCTTGGCCGTCGCGATATCTCCGCATCGGCGCTCGATCGAATCCAATTCCGTGGCTATCTCAGTCCAACCAGTCGTTCCAGCAGACGTCCAAGGAAGCATGGGATGAGTTCGAGTCGTTTGTTGATGACGGATCGGCGATTGAATTAACATGTGCGGAATCGCAGGAGTCTTTGACTATACACAGCGTGATTCGAGCCCCGTGGATCGTGAACAAGCTGTCGACATGGTGGACTCGTTGGCTCATAGGGGGCCGGACGATGGGGGTGTTTGGATAGCGCCCGGAATTATGCTAGGGCATCGACGATTGTCGATTTTGGACATTAGCCACGACGGACATCAACCGATGTGGGACGCCAGAACTGGATGCGGAATCGTATACAACGGCGAGGTCTACAACTATCGAGAACTACGGCATGAACTGTGCTCTCTCGGTCATCAATTCCGTTCAGCGACGGACACCGAAGTCATCCTGCGAGGCTACACGGAATGGGGTGTCGACGTAGTTCACCGACTCAATGGCATGTTTGCGTGGGCGATCTATGATCCGAAAAAGGAGTCGCTTTGGATTGTGCGTGACGGGGTTGGCATCAAGCCATTGTTCGTGCATGACGATGGCCAACGCATTTGGTTTGCCTCGGAAATCAAAGCCTTGTTGCGAGTCTGTCCGCACCTAGCTAAACCGGACAGGCAAGGGCTCTCGGGCTTCTTAGCCTTCGGATACACGCCAAGCCCACGAACCGGCTTTCAAGGTATCTCGCAATTGCAACCCGGTGAGGCGTGGTGGGTATGCCGAGGGAAATCCGTTGTTCGCGCTACTTGGTATCGAATGCCATACCCTTCGTCGCCACACGACTGTTCCCTGGCCGACGCCACCGAACGACTCGATACTGCCTTGAATGCAGCGGTTGCGAGACAGTTGGTCAGCGACGTTCCTGTTGGAGCTATGCTCAGTGGCGGGTTGGACTCATCCGCCATCGTTCGCAGCATGCGTCACCAAAATGCCAACATCGAGTCTTTCTCGGCCGGATTTACAGAAGCAACATTTGACGAACGCAGCTTTGCGAGGCAAGTGGCAGCAAGATATCAAACCCACCATCGGGAAGTGACGATCGCGGCCAATGCACACGACGTCATCCATCGCATCGTAAGTCATGCGGAAGAACCGCTGGCAGACAACTCCGCCATTCCGCTTTACTTTTTGTCGGAATTCATGCGACGCTCCGTCACCGTTGCGCTCAATGGCGATGGAGCTGACGAGTTGTTGGCTGGCTACGACACGTATCGAGCCAGTCAATTGGCGCCCTACATTCGGCGATGTCCTCGGTGGATTCGCCACCTAGTCCTCAAACCTGCGGTCCAAGTCTTACCGAATTCAGTGGCCAAATACAACACCAAGATGTTGCTCGGTAGGTTTTTGACCGGTGCCGAACACGATTCACCACGGGACCACAGCATGTGGCGCAGTATGGTGTCGCCGGAACTCCGATGCCAATTGTTTCGTCCTGAGTTCCTTTCGATAGCCGGAGATCCATGGCAAGATTTCGCCTCCGTTCTTGATACGGCCCCGGATGGGTTGACACCGCTCGAGCGCCAGTTGCACATGGATTTCCGCTTTCATCTACCGAACGGGTTGCTTGTTAAGTCCGATCGCATGAGCATGGCGCATGGATTGGAAGTGCGCGTTCCGTGGCTCGACCAGGAGACAGTGGCTGCGTGTTTAGCCATCCCGCCACAACTCAAACGCCAAGGAAATAACGGTAAGCGGGTCTTAAAGGAAATGCTTGCGAGGGATCTGCCTCGCGAAATCACGCATCGTCGCAAGGAAGGATTTCTCGCTCCGATCGAAGCCTGGTTAAAGTATGCTTGGCAGCCCATGCTCCGATCGCACTTGACCGAGCAATTTGCGGAGGAAACGGGGATGTTTCGATGG
This sequence comes from Pirellula sp., assembly GCA_040080875.1. GTDB lineage: Bacteria > Planctomycetota > Planctomycetia > Pirellulales > Pirellulaceae > JBKCUI01. The sequence goes on along the minus strand of JBEBHM010000200.1, from coordinate 3,233 downwards.
CCAGTTCTGTCCCAAATGCTGGATGATCACCGATCGAAAAAAGTCGATCACGCTTACGCGTTGTATGCAATTCTGGTCCTTTCACTATGGTGGGAGACATGGATCAATCGAAAACGTCCCCCACTCGTCAATCGACCAAGGAATGCTGCCCCAACAACGGTTGATTCTTTTCATAATGCAACATGATATTCCTGGGGCGTAGGTTAACACTTCGGGTTGTGATTGATGCTGGTAATCTGTAAACAAGATTGAGGGTGATATGGACGTGACATTGGGCTCTGGTGGGTGGCTTTCAAAATGAGAATGCTAGCGAAATGACTCAAAAAGAATGGATGGAATCGGTCAACGACTCAAGTCCGCAAGCGACTTGCTATCCGGTAAGCCTCGGTCGCTTTCAGCAATTGAACCCAGCAGTCGACACCAGTCTTCAAGATCGGGAGTTGTTTTTTGAGGTTTCACAGGACTTGCTCTGCGTGGCAGATTTCGAAGGGGTGTTTCTGCAAGTCAATCCAGCCTGGGAACGTCTGACAGGATGGACCATCGCGGAATTGACCTCTCGCAAGTGGATTGAGTTCGTCCGCCCCGACGATGCGGAACGGGCGGTGCTGGAGTTCTCTAGACTTTTGCAGGGGGGCCCATCGGTTTGCGTTGAAGTCCAATTTCTGTGCAAGAACGGTAGTTACCGTTGGTTGAATTGGAACGCCTATCCATCGCTCGAAACTAGACGAATCTTCGCAATTGTGCGTGATGTGACGGACAGCAAACGCGAGCGATTGCGAGTCGATTGCCATAACGCAACTTTGTCGCTTATGATGTCTGGGGCTGAATTGAAAACAGTTTTGGAGTCGATCGTTCTCGGCGTTGAGGCTGAAAACCCTGGCATGATTTGCAGCATTATGTTGTTGGATCGAGACGGTGCACTATTGAATGTCGGGGCCGCGCCGAGCCTGCCTCGTTTCTACAATCAGGCCCTCGCATATTTGGCAATCGGACCAGAAGTCGGCTCGTGTGGTACGGCCGCGTACTACAACCGTCAGATCATTGCTCCAGACATCGAAAACAACCCAAAGTGGAAGGCGTTCCTCGACCTAACTCGCCGCGTGGGATTACGGTCCTGTTGGTCTCAACCGATACGCAGCTCCACCGGGCAAGTATTAGGCGTGTTTGGAAACTATCGACGGCAGATTTCTTCCCCAGACGAAAATGAACTGCAATCGGTTTGCGAAGCAGCCAAGTTCGCCGGCTTGGCCATTGAGCGCCAGCGAGCGCAGGAGTCCATGAAGTTGGCCCGCATTACCATCGACAAAGCGGCGATGGCCGTCTACTGGATCAAGCCAGACTCGACGGTGATCGACGTCAACGTGACCGCATGTGAATGGCTACAGTACACTCGCGACGAGTTGATCGGAATGTCGGTGGGGCAGTTCGATCTAAACTACACGGCTGAACGTTGGAAGCCACATTGGGAGGAACTCAGGGAAAAACAAAAAATGACGTTCGTCAGCCGCAATCGCAGGAAAGATGGAACCGAATTTGATATTGAGATCCAGGCTAACTACATTCGGTTTGGCGAAGAGGAACTCAATTTTGCATTTGTGCAAGACATCACGGACCGCGTCCTCTCGGAGGCCGCTCTCAAGAAAAGCCATAAACAATATCAAAGCATCGTGGAGACTGCCACCGAAGGCGTATGGATGGTCGATACGTACGGCAAAACTACGTTTGTCAATGCCCGCATGGCGGAATTGCTCGGACTCGGCCCAGAGCATACCGTAGGGCGATCGTTTGCCTCGTTTGTTGGTGGCGAGAGCCAACAGTCAGCTGCTCAAGTCCTGTCGCTCGACCATTCCCACATTACACGGTCTCACGACTTTCGCTTTGTACGAGATGACGGAACGGAATTGTGGGCCATCGTATCGAGCACTCCGCTGAGGAGCGATAATCACTCCATCACCGGTTGGCTCATCATGGTGACGGACATTACCGACCGAAAGAGAATGGAGGAAAAGCTGCTGATCGCCCAACAACACGCCGAGGACGCTAACCGAATCAAAAGCGAATTCGTGGCCAACATGAGTCACGAAATCCGAACACCTATGACCGCCATCTTGGGCTATACGGATTTGCTTGCCGACGAGGGATCCAATCGGCTGCCGAAGGAGCAGCGGCTTCAGTTCTTTGAGACGATCAAACGAAACGGAAAACACTTGTTGACGATTGTCGACGACATTCTCGATATCGCCAAAATCGAAGCGGGTAAGCTGGCGGTCGAGCGGATCAAAACCGACCCAGTTCAAGTCCTTTCCGAAGTGCTGGAGCTGATGCAAGTCAAAGCCGAGGCCAAGGGACTGCGTTTGGAGTCACGGTTTCTATCCAAGCTCCCAGACACCATTCAAAGCGATCCCGTTCGGCTACGTCAGATCTTGGTGAATCTTGTCGGAAATGCGATCAAGTTTACCGAGTGCGGGGCGGTCAACGTCAGTTTGCGATTCTCCCCGAATCCAATTCCTCAACTTCAGTTTGTCGTCTCCGATACTGGCATTGGGCTCGCGCCGGAGACTATGAACCGGCTATTTGGATCGTTTGAACAAGCCGACGCATCCACCACGCGTAGATTTGGAGGTTCAGGCCTCGGATTACGCATCAGCCAATCGTTAGCAAAAATGCTCGGAGGAACTATTTCCGTCCAAAGCGTTGTTGGCAACGGAAGCACGTTTACCGCCACTATTTCGACGGGCCCCTTGGATGGAGTTCGATTCGCGATACCTGAAATGAGAAATCGCTTGCTGTCGACGGAACGCAACGCAATATTGTCCCCGCCGAAGGAAACGTCTTCGAAACCCATGGACGCTCCGTTGCTTGGAGTACGAATACTCCTGGTCGAGGATGGAATTGACAACCAACGCCTGATTGCGTTTCACTTGCGTAAAGCCCGCGCCGAAATCTGTATCGTTGAGAACGGGACGCTCGCCCTGAAGGCTATGGGACTCCTGGATGATTCCGCCCATCCAGTCCAAGAACCATTGCCCTTTGATTTGATCGTAACGGACGTTCAAATGCCCGAAATGGATGGACTGGAACTGACCCAGCATTTGCGATCTCGCGGATGTTCGATTCCCATTATTGCATTGACTGCTCACGCCATGAGTTCCGACGCCGAGAAATGTTTGGCGGCCGGATGCAACGAGCATCTTTCGAAACCCATCGACCGAAATCGGCTCATCGATACATGT
>JBEBHM010000882.1:0-3282 GCA_040080875.1 Pirellula sp. | reverse complement strand
GGCGCTAGCCGATCGATCATGAAACTCGGCTAGCGCCTCAGGCTCAACACAAATCCATCGACGTCAAACTTAAGCAATTCAAATCAAACAAGTATTCCATGAAACGACGCGACTTTATTATTGGGACATCGGCCAGCGCTGTGGCTGCCTCGGGCGCAACCTCGTGTTTGGCAGGCGCCACCCTTGAAACTCAGCTCAAGGGAAAAGCAGAACACGTGATTTCGATTTGGCTCGGAGGCGGAATGGGCCAAATCGATACGTTCGATCCCAAACGCAGAGGTGACCCCAAGAAAAAACAAGCCGGGTCTTACTACGACAGCATACCGACTGCGGTCGATGGAGTCGAAGTCTGCGAACACTTGAGACGGCTCGCTCCGCTGATGGATCGTGTGACCGCAGTTCGCAGCGTCCATCACGAAGTCATCGACGAGCACGCGGCCGCTACGAATCGAATGCATACAGGCCGGCCGGTTAGCGGGACAGTCGTGTATCCGTCGATTGGATCGATCGTTGCAAGCCAATTGGGTGCGGTAGCGCAGGGAGTACCGCCGTACATTTTGATCGGCTATCCGAATTTGACTCGCGGGCCTGGTTTTCTGGGGGCCAAGCATGGTTATTTGTATTTAACCGACACGAGTCAAGGTCCCGCAGGCTTGAGCCGTCCTGACGGGATCTCGGTCCTACGTCAAGCTCGCAGAGATAGTTATTTGAATCAACTGCAAGCGTTGCAACGGGACACTGGAGACCAACGATTGCGAGACTACGACGACGTCATCGAACAGCGCATTCAGCTGAGTGGGCCAGAGTTTCTTAAGAGCTTTGAGTTGGACGCCGAGGAAACACAGGTTCGGCAGAGCTATGGTGGGGAGTTTGGCCAGCGCTGCTTGTTGGCTCGTCGATTGGTCGAACGCGGAGTCCGTTTCATCGAGGTCTCGCACAACCTGAATTTCCTGAACGGTACAGGTTGGGACGTTCACAACGCAGGAATCCTGCAACAGCATGAACTGATCAAGGAAATGGACCAGGCCATGAGCGCGCTCATCATCGATCTCGAGAGCCGCAAGATGTTAGACAAAACGTTGATCGTGATCACATCGGAATTTGGTCGTCCACCTGAGTTTGACGGCGGCGGCGGCCGAGGCCATCAGGGAGCGGCCTTTACATGCGTATTAGCAGGCGGCGGATTGCGACACATGGGCGCTTATGGCGAGACGAACGAGCTATCTAAGAAGATTGTTCAAAGTCCCGTATCGGTTCCCGACTTCTTTGCAACGATTCTTGCGAGTTTGGGGATCGACCACACCAAGAACGTCTACGACGGCGATCGCCCTGTACCGTTAACAGACAACGGCAAGCCGATCGCGGAACTGTTCGGTTAAAGCGATTCGCGGCAGCAACCTTTCTTATTCTTTTGTCGTTCGATTCTTTTTCCAAATGGGCCGCTCGGTCCGACAGACACTTTGACAAAAGAATGGCAAGCAAAAGAATGTTAGAATCCATTTTTCCAAGATCCGCCATCAGTCGTCGAACAGTTGGACGATGTCTTGCGTCTCCAATTGCTTTGTTTTGTTATGCTTGTGGTTCATCTTTGGTCCACATCCCTATGAGGATTCATCTGGCGTGCTGCTCGAATTGACTTCACTACGCTATGCATACGGCGACCGGTTGGCCGTCCAAGATGTCAGTCTTTGCATTATGCCAGGTCAGATTTTCGGCCTACTTGGCCCGAATGGCGCTGGCAAAACCACGACGCTTTCGTGCATTTCGGGAGCGTTATCGAAATGGTCTGGATCGATTTCCATGAATGGAAAACCATTTATTCCGTCGCGCGAACCCAAACATCGTGGTTTGCTTGGAATCGTCCCGCAGGAGCTCGCCATTTACGATACGTTGACCGCCAGAGAAAATCTCTGCTTGTTTGCCAAGCTCTGTGGGGTTCCAAAATCGGAACAGCAAAACTCTATCGACGAATTCATCGCATTTGCAGGTTTAGAGCAACGCCAGAACGATCTTGTGAGCCAGTTCAGTGGCGGCATGAAACGACGACTCAATTTAGCAATTGGTTTGCTGCACCGACCGCCATTGGTATTGATGGATGAACCAACGGTCGGCGTTGACCCGCAAAGCAGAAACCATATCTTTGAATCGATCGAAAAGATTAAGGCTTCAGGAACATCGGTCTTGTATACAACGCACTACATGGAGGAGGCGGAACGATTATGCGACATCATCGCCATTATGGACAATGGATCCATTGTTGTTTGTGGCGCACCGGACGAACTGATGGCAAGTATGAACGACCCGAACGCAACCATGGAGACAGTATTCTTGACACTGACCGGTAGAAACTTGAAAGACGAATGAAACTACTCTTGGACGCATGGTTACTCGCACAAAAAGACTTGCGAGTCTACATTCGTGACCGATCGGCATTGTGCCTTGGATTTTTAGTGCCGATTGCGTTAGTGACCGTGTTTGGCTGGATCATGGCCTATGCCTTTGGCGGGTCATCGGGCATACCCAAGATCACGCTATGGGTGGTCGATGAGGACGACACGCCCCGTAGTCGAGAGTTGGTCGCTTCTCTGCGTTCGTCGGAGATGCTCGTGCTTCGACCACGACAAAACGATAAACTGATTGATGCAACTAAGCTTCGGGCAATGGTAACAGACGGCGATGCACATCACGGGATTGTCATACCCAAAGGCTACGGAGCCGACGACGCGAGCGACGTTGACATCAAGATGATCCGCGACCCTGGTCGCGATATGGAGGATCGCATGATCCAGATCGCATTGATGCAAAGTACGTTCACAGCTGGCTCGGGCACGGGATGGAAAAAGTCAGTGAAAAAGATGCTTCAAGAAAGAGGCCTATCGAAACAGCAAGCCGAGCGACTTGACTTTGCGATGGAAAACATGCAATCGACCATCCAATCCTATTTCGACGAGGAAGCATCCAAAGGCAAAGAAGAAACCAGCGGCGAATCGGGTGCTGAGCCTCGCCTGCAGACCAACGCAGCGGGCAGCCCAATGGATTTTATGACCAATTTGGTTTCATTGGATACGGAAGATATCAAACCGCCGACACGCTCCAAACAAGTAACTTACCAACAAGCGCAGAGCGTTGCGGGCATGTCGGTGATGATGTTGTTGTTCGGGCTTACAGGCGCCGGTGTGGTTCTCATCGCCGAGCGAGAAACTGGAACATTGAAACGATTGTTTAGTCTGCCGATCGCACGCGAAAGTGTATTGCTAGGAAAGTTTTTATTCGTATTTGTGA
>JBEBHM010000881.1:0-3284 GCA_040080875.1 Pirellula sp. | reverse complement strand
GCGACCAACAGTCCAAAGATTGTCGGCGGTACCACCCCGAAATGCCTTGAACGGGGCGTAGCTCTTTATGGTGCGGTTTTTGATCGCGTGGTGCCCGTAAGTTCTACGCGAGTTGCCGAGCTCACCAAGCTGCTTGAAAACATCTATCGGTCGGTCAACATCGGTCTTGTCAACGAACTAAAAATCGTTGCGGATCGTATGGGAATCGACATTTGGGAAGTCATAGCGGCGGCGTCTACGAAGCCATTTGGTTTCAGCCCCTTTTATCCCGGCCCTGGGTTAGGAGGACACTGCATCCCGATCGATCCGTTTTACTTGACGTGGAAGGCCAAAGAATTCGGAGTCCATACGCGGTTTATCGAGTTGGCTGGCGAGATCAACACGTCCATGCCCAAATATGTCGTGAGCAAATTGGTGGAAGCCATGAATAACCATTGCAAATCGATTCGAGGCAGCAAGGTCTTAATTTTGGGTCTAGCGTACAAAGCCAATGTTGATGACGATCGCGAGAGTCCGACTTACGTCTTGATGGATTTGTTGCAAGCGCAGGGTGCTGAAATCGATTATTTCGACCCGTTCGTGCCCGTCATTCGACCGACTCGGCAACACCCGCAGTGGGCAGGCAAAAAATCGATCGAGTGGGCGACCACTACGCTGGCTCAATACGACGCGGCCCTCATCTCGACGGCTCATTCGGGCGTCAACTACAAGGAATTGGTTGAACACTCTAAAATTGTGGTAGACACTCGCAACGCATGTGCCGGGCTAGTTTCCGACAAAATCACCAAGGCCTAAATCATGCGAGTTGTAGTCACCGGCGGGGCGGGGTTCATAAGCTCGAAAATGGGATTTTTTCCTCTGAAATTCGACGATTTTGATGAGTACTCGGCACCGTACTCAATCGAGAAGATTGTTTAGAAACCGGTCAATTTGCGAGCGGGCTCCGTTCTAATGCCATTAACGTGAATAATCGTGCCAAACGGAAAAATCGAATTCGATCCGTACTACCCTCAGACGCATTTCAACCGTGAATTGCGATCACCTTTTGGCAATCGTGACGGTCGAAATCGTTTGTGCAATATTAACTAAGGGGTAGACTAAACCGATTGCGGTGTAGCTGCTGAGGCGGTTCGAAATCAAGTCGTCGTATGCATTATTCCGAAAAGCCGGGATCAAAAACGGGACACGTGTCACCGACGGGAACGAAGTCCGCGCACAATCACCAATTCGCAAGTTGTAAGTCGTTCAAACTTCGAACTTTCGAGTTGCAACCGACTCGAATGACACACTTTCGTCCATCACCTAGCTCAACTCATTTCGTGTATGTCAATCATAAGTCGACTTGATTCCAAAACTGCTGTCGTGAGCGTTGTTGGCTTGGGTTATGTAGGCCTGCCGCTTGCGCTCACATATGCTCGCGCAGGGATTAAGACCATTGGCGTCGACATCGATTCGTCGAAAACCGATACGATATCGCGGGGGCTTAGTTACATTAATCACATTGATTCCGACGAGATCAAACGTGCTGTTTCGTCTGGCAACTTGATCGCCACGACAGATTTTTCGCAATTGTCATCTGCAGATGGGATCATATTGTGCGTTCCAACACCCCTTGCACGGCATTTCGAACCTGATTTAAGTTGCGTGGTCGATTCGATTAAGGCAATACTGCCATTTGTGCGTCAAGGACAAATAATCAGTTTGGAAAGTACCACCTACCCAGGCACGACCGATGCAGAACTGGTATCGAGATTGACCGAGTCTGGTTTCGAGGTTGGAAAGGATATCTTTGTCGTATATTCCCCAGAGCGTGAGGATCCCGGTAATGAGAAGTATTCCGCTTCAAACATACCTAAGATTGTCGGCGGGGCGACCTCCGAATGCTTGGAACAGGGGAAGGCACTCTATGGCGCAGTTTTTGATCGCGTGGTCCCCGTGAGTTCAACTCGTGTTGCAGAATTAGCCAAATTGCTTGAGAACATTTACCGATCGGTGAATATCGGACTTGTGAATGAAATGAAGATCGTTGCAAACCGAATGGGGATCGATATATGGGAAGTCATTGCTGCCGCTTCCACTAAACCATTTGGATTTAGCGCTTTTTACCCAGGCCCCGGTTTAGGCGGACATTGTATCCCCATCGATCCGTTTTACTTGACATGGAAGGCCAAAGAATATGGAGTGCATACACGATTCATCGAGTTGGCTGGCGAAATCAACACATCAATGCCTCAATACGTCGTAAGCAAGTTAGTTGAGGCGATGAACAACCATTGCAAATCCGTTCGAGGTAGTAAGATCTTGATTCTGGGACTTGCTTACAAAGCCGACGTGGATGACGACCGAGAAAGCCCTACCTGTGTCCTGATGGAGATGCTCCATGACTTGGGGGCTGATGTTGACTATTACGATCGGTTCGTTCCAGTTATGCGGCCAACGCGACAACACGCCAAATTGGCGGGAAAAAAATCGATCGAATGGTGCCCAAACAGACTTGAGCAGTACGATGCCTCTCTCATCGCGACGGCACATTCAAACGTCGACTATCGACAATTGGTTGAGCTTTCGAAAATCGTTGTCGATACTCGAAACGCCTGTGCGTCCATCATCTCCGAGAAGATAGTTAAGGCATAATCAATGCGAATCCTTGTAACAGGAGGCGCCGGATTCATCGGCTCCAACTTGGTTCGCAGGTTGGTTATGCTCGACCATGAGGTTTTAAATTTCGACAGTTTGACCTATGCTGGGAGCCGAAGCTCACTCGACGACCTTCGTGAATGTGCGAATCACAAGTGGTTCATCGCAGATATTTGTGATTCCGCCGCCGTCGCAGAGTGCATCAAAGGTCATCGTCCGCAGTGGATTATGCATCTTGCTGCGGAAAGCCATGTAGACCGATCCATCGACTCGCCTAATCAGTTTATAGAAACAAATGTCGTTGGTACCTTCAACTTGTTGCATTCGGCTCGCATGTATTGGTCAACTCTTGGTGGTCTTGAGAAAGATGCGTTTCGGTTTCTACATGTGTCGACAGACGAAGTTTACGGTTCTTTGGGCGCGACAGGACTTTTCACTGAGGAGACTCCTTACGATCCTCACTCCCCCTATTCTGCATCCAAGGCAGCGTCGGATCATTTGGTTCGTTCTTGGTTTACTACCTACCAATTGCCGACGTTGATTACTAATTGCTCAAACAATTACGGTCCGTTTCAATTTCCGGAAAAACTAATACCCGTTGTGATCCTGAAGTCGTTGCGGGGCGAACCCATTCCAGTATACGGAAC
>JBEBHM010000199.1:0-12340 GCA_040080875.1 Pirellula sp. | reverse complement strand
CACTCTGGCTCGCGAAAGCTTCTGCGAGTGCGGTGGAATCTGTGTTCGCAAATGCGATTACATTTCCCGGCAGACTCAGATTACCACCTGCCTGTGCGATTGCTCCACCCTGAGGACCACCGGCTGCGATCGCCGCTCCTACACCTACTTGCGCGCCTCCGATGTTCGCATCGGCGATTGTGGTCGCGTTGGCGGTATGATTTGCCGTGACGGACACGCTACCGGTAATGGTACTTTGAGTGTTGGCAGCCAGGATTCGAGCGGTTGTATCGTTGTACGTGCCTGTCAACGCGATCGCCGCCGGAAGCGATCCTGCGTTGTTAGCACCCGCCTCCGAGGTTGTATTGGACGTATACGTACCTGTCGCAGTGAGAGAGATGTTATTGACTCCATTCAAATTTACGTTGGTCCCGATTTCGGCCAACGTATCATGGCGAGTTGCATTGATTGCGACCGATGGTCCAATGCCGAGAGTTCCAATCCCAGGAAGTGCAGTTGCTGTCGCGGTATAGTTGCCGACGTAGTTGGATGTGATGATGAGGTTGCTTGGGCCCGTGAGGTTGAGGATGGCGCCACTGGCGATGCGAGTATTGTGTTGTCCGCCGTTGCTGGGGACCAATAAGCTCAGTGGGTCCGTGGCTGCCAACGGATTACCTGAAATATTGATGGCAAACGCGCCTGCCACTCCGATATCCGCACCACCGGCTCCCGACAAGGCAACGGCCTCAATGTCGTTTACCAAGTCTCCGTTGATGAGCGTTTGCAATTGAATCGACGGCGCATTGACTGTGCCGCCAACGACACTATCCATGACTTGACCATCTACGTTAAATGCGACGGCAGCACTCACTCCGGTTCCCGAGGTCACGCTGTTTGCATCGGCGGACGCAAAGACGTTGAGATCGCCCGTTGCGGAAATGATCGGCGCATTGGGCGACGTAACGACTCCGCCGTTTAACAGTGCCGCCTTAGAGAAACCGTAGTCCAAGTTCCCTGCGATCGCCGCCGCGACTCCCACCGCACCATCCGCCGTTTGAGCGCTCACGCGTTGCAATGCGTCCAATACTTCGTTTGGAATTTCGGGCAAGCCAGCCATGGCAAGAAGACCTTCGATCTGCTTCTCGACTTGCTCCCCAACCGGATCTCCATCAAAGTCACCTTCGGCACCGCTCTGCCCAGAGACGGAGTTCGCATCGAGAGAGCTTTGATTGTCGGCTGTGACAGTCACGGTCCCATTGCCCACTTGGATATTCATCCCACTCGATGCCGACGCTCCTCCCTCGACAAAGCCAATCGCGATCGCCGGACCGATACTTGCAACGGCAACGCCACTATCGGTATTGGCAGTATGAGAAGTCGTGGCCGAATGATCGGCATCGACCAATAGGCCGCCGCTAATATTCGCAACGCCTAACGCGAGCGCAGTGGTTTGCAAGTCGTTGTAGTTAAGAGCGACAGCGGCGGGCAAATTGATCGCGCTCGTTGCTCCCGCAGTCGCATTGGCAGTGGCCTCGTGATTGCCGATCGCGATCACTTGGATGTCCGTTCGATTGGGACCGACAACGCCTGTGCCAGTAATGGTTGCGTTTCGAATCTCGGCTGCAACGTTCTGGCTGATTGCGTTGGCGGCCACGCCCGGACCAACGCCGACCAAAGCAGTCACCTGCGGAGTGGAAGTGGCTGTGGCCGAATACTTGCCGTCATATTTAGACCGAACGGTGAGATCACTACCGGACAGCAACGTCACGATTGCACCATTCTGGATCATCGCAATATTCTGTCCACCGGTCGGAACAGGGATGGTCGGCAACACAGGTAGAGAGAGCGTTGGCAATGTTGGCAACGCTGGCAACGGCGGAGGCAGCATAGGCAACGTGGGAGGCGGAGGAAGTGTCGGAATCGGGATGTTGATCGGCCTCAAGGGCAACAGAGGAGCGCTTAAGTTCACCGCAAACGCGCCGGCAACTCCCAATTGCGATTCGCCACCACCGCCGGAGATCGCATTGGCAGTGAACTCGGCCAGGCCATCCCCACCTAAGAGCGCCTCGACTTGGATGCCCGTTCCGGTTACAGCGCCGGCAATAAAGGCTTGATTGTTTTGGCTCATCATGTTCGCGGCTGCCGCAATACCCAGCGATGTCGCTGAGTTGACTGCGGCTCCCGTGGCAAAAGCATCGGCAACGCTGTCCATGGTCGATAGCACATGGACGGCCCCACCCGCTACGATCTGTCCACCGACGTCGATGCTCGCCAGAGCCGAATGAAAATCCATGTTAAGGGCCAACGCCGCAGCAGCTCCAACCGAGCCATCGGCCGTGTTGAAATTGCGTCCTTCCGCAATGAGATCGGCGACCGCCACCGGCACACCGCGTCGCAGCAAATGAACATTGTCGACGTCGAGTGTCGGTTCGAGATCGATCGCGTTTGTATTCGTTTCCGCGTCCTGTCGCGATGCGAACAGACGAATTCGATCGGGTGCAATCACTCGCACGAAATAGCTGCCGCCGTCTGTCAATGCACCGATCGTTTCGTCGTCCATACCGACGGAATAGAGAACAGAATCGCCCGTACTCAAACCGTGTTGTGGAATAACAAAAGCATTATCAGGACCATCCACCATCGCCACCGGATCGACTTCGATCGGGGGCAACAATGTCTGGAATAATAATGCCATGACCGCATCCAGTTTCAATTCCAAAAAGATGTCGTCACTCTCCACCCCCATGGAACTGGCAACGGCATCCGCTTCCATGACGCTGTCTGTTGTTGCAGAAACATCGACAGTTCCGGCAACATTCATGGAGTTTGCGAGATTGGCCACCGCTCCACCCTGCATAACTCCAATCGCAATCGCCGCGCCCGCACCGACGTCGGCGCCATTGACGCTCGCGTTGGCCGAATGTGTTCCGGTGGCCTGATGATGTGCGGACACATTGAGATTTCCGCTGATGGTCGAGGTTAGCGTACTGTTGGTCAGATTAGCAGTCGTCGCGTTGTTGCTAATGAGGGCTGCGATCGCGGCACCAATCCCTGAGCCAGCCGAAACACCGGCGCTGGACTCAGCAATGAAATCGAAATCGCTGGTGGCTGTTACCGTCACGTCATTCGCTCCCAGGATCAGAGCATCCTGGATTTCAGCCGTCGTATTGAACACGCTCGAATTGAGTTCAAAGGATGCACCCACGCCGAAGATGGTACCGGCGTCTACTCTCGGTTCTGCATTGGCGATATTGTCCAAAACAATGTCGGCAGCCACCGTCAAGTCTCCTCCATTGGTCAACGTCAGTTGTGCCCCGTTTCCGATAAAAGCATTGCTGTTGCCGATTGCCTGAGTGGCAGAAGCGGCACCTGCAACTCCTGCCGCTTGAATGCCGGTTCCAGAGATAGAATCGGAGAGCATGGTATGAACTCCATCGTCCGAAGCTCCCGTCAGCACCTGGATGTCGTCGGCAGTGGCATTACCATTAATGGAGGCGACCATGTTGGTCAATTGAACATTGACCGCCAATGAGACGGCGATGCCCAATGCATTTTGGACTGCACTTGCACTAGCGAGCGCGTTGGAATCCACATCGCTGGTGGCTTGGACTAGCAACGGACTATTGGTTGCGGTCACATTGCCCGTGCTGGTGATATCTGCGGTGACAGTAGTGTTGGCAAGATTGGCTCCGACGGCAGCTGCCTTGCCCTGTGTTTGATTGCTCAGGAGTGCAGCAATGTTCTGTGTATCGACATCCGGGTCGGTGTCGGGCGGAGTGGGTGACGAGCCAAAGACGAGGTTGGCACGGTTAGACAAAAATAGAATCTCTGCGGCTACCAGGGTGTCGGCACCGGTCGTGTTCGGATCGGCTCCACGCACTCCTGCAATTCCCTCCGCTTGGTTTTCCACGTCCGCATCGGCGGTAATCTGCACGTTGCCTGCCGCGATGACGCTCCCAGCGATACTTGTGGTCGCTCGGTCGGTGGCTAGATTCAAAGCGAGCGGCAATGCAAACGCTTCGGTGGGACCTTGTCCGACCAATGCGGCAGCGTCGCTGCGCGATCGAATAAGGTTGAGAGCACGATGATTCGATCGGACGTTGAGCGCACCGCCCAAGACCATGTTCGCACCCACATCAATCATGGCTACCGACGAGTTGATGGCGATCGATCCCGCGACCGTTAGCTGATTCATGTCCTCGATATCGCCGAAATCGGTTGCCAACGTACCCGAATAAGCGGTTACCAATGTCGTCTGGTCGCCGTTGGCTATAAGATTTAGATCGCCCGCACCAACGATTTGGGCACCGGCTTCGATCGATGCTTGCGTGGTATAGCTAGATGCGTTCAATGCAACCGATCGGGCCACTCCGAGTTGGGTTGCGATGACCGCTACTCCTTGCGGTTCGGCACTTAGATTGGTCAAGGATGTGTTGGCCGCGTTGATCGCAACGTCAGTTCCTCCCACGAGAGTCAACGTGCTTCCGGCGGCCACGTAGGCGTGGCTCAAATTGATGCCTGTCGAGAGCGCGAGTGCGCCCGCAGCCACGGAGGGATTGGCAGTGCCGAGCCCTGCCGCCGCCGAACGAGCGGTCGCCGAAAACAAGCTACCGCCTCCTGTCGCGATATTGAGCGAGGGGGCATTGACAGTGGGAGTCCCGCCGACAAAGGCCTCGTCACGGATTACGGTGGCATTGACGGCCACGGCAAAGCCATTGTTGTTGGGACTGACCGTAGGTGTTGCATCTGCAGTGGTGGTCAAATTATGGTTCGAAGATGCTAACAAGGAGACCGCACCTAACGATACAAGGGTCCCGGATGTCGTTATGAACGCTCGGGTAGTGCTGGTCAAAGTGGCGGCGGCGATGGCTGCCGCATCGGTTTGGGGACCAGCCGCCGTGGCGACTCCAAGGGTTGCGAGCGTGGTTGGGTTCAACAGTGCTCCCATCGGTGTTGAGTCCGCATCGGTGACGATCGTACTACTTGCGTTTGCCAAAACCGAGATGCTCGCCGACTGCGAGACTTGTGCCGAGTTTTGGATGGAAGCCTCGGTCGTGGTCACGATCACTGGAATGGCGGTTGTGGTGCCGGTAGCGGCTACCGCCATCACTCCAGTCGCCGTCGCACTTACCAACGTACTGGTGGCTGCGTCGATCAAGACTGCACCCGCTGCATTAATATTTGCATTGCCGGCGATGCGGCTGATGGCCGTGTTGTTGATCACGGGAGCAGCGACCGCGATCTCGGCGCCTCCAAAGCCCGTGATGGCCGTTGCTAAAACCGTGGAATTGACGTTGGAGTCCGCGTGTGCCGTAAAGAATCCAGTTGCGTTCACAGTCGCATTGCCACCAACGATGACTTGCGCGGATACATTGGCAAGCAACGGGGCACCGGGCGCCATGGGCAAGTTGGTAACGTTTGAGATGTATGTCGAACTCGCGTTCAACAAAATGTTATTGCCAACCAAATTACCGGACATGGTGATGTCGGCAGTCACCAGCGCTGCTGGCAACGTGTCGGGCGTCCCGATGCTCCCCACGGTTGCAACCGCGTTGAAGCTCATATTGCCGGCCGAAACGGTGACACCCGGATTCACAATGATATGCTCGGCATTGATTGCCAATGGATTTCCCGACAAACTCATGTTGCCGGACACGGTAACTTGGTCATTGCCGACTAACCCATTGACGATGAGAGCCGCGTTCATGGTCAACGCCTGAACATCCAACATCTCGGGAAACATGGGGATATCAAGATCGGCACCGAGATTGATCGTGAGCGAGCTACCTGGTTCGTTGAAAGTGATCGATTCAAATGTTAGGAATGGAACGACAGGTGCCAGGGTCAGCGTGGCACCGTTGTCGGTTAATACCGCACTATCATTCAGGTTGCTCGTCGTAATCACCCGATTCGCGACGATGAGGTTATCGATGATCGGTTCCAGTCCAGAATACTGGATGATATCGCCGTCACGATCGATGGTGCCCGACGTTGGTCCTGAGGCAGCGTAAGTGACCGAGTTGTACGTACCTCCGCTCAACACCATCGTATCGAAACCACCATGACCACCGTTGACGATTCCGGTCAGACTCCCCCCGAATGCAAATACAAACGTGTCTTGGTTGTCGACGTGTCCAGTCAAGTTTTCGACCGATTGAAAATCAACGATGCCAACTCCGCCCAAGTTACCTCCGTTGAGGGACGTCACATTCCAAGTGGAATCATCCGATGGACCCTCGAGAGTATCGAGCCCCGCTCCAGCCTGAAACATGATTCCTTGTGGCAAGCGACTTTCGACGAAGATCGGTTGAAGCGCCAGGATCAGATGGTCAGCAAAACTTGACCCAACGATACGAACAGGCCCATCGATCTCCGAAATCGGTGACGACGCCAATAGGGCGTTCGTGTTGCGATCGACCAACGCAAGTGTTTCAACCCCATTTTGGTTTTCCAGCAACAGTCTAAGTTCCACACCTACTGCGGCTTGATCAGCGCTGTAGAACGGATCCGAAAACAAAAGCACTCGCTCCTCAAGTGCCTCGATCAATCGCCTTCGGTTTCTGTCTTTGTTTTTCTCTTGAGACTTTTTTCTGCCAGTGGTATTTTGATTTCGGAAAAAACGAGACATGTTCGTTTCCCATGTGAGTAAGAGGTACGTGAATATTGGAGTCCGCAATAAAGTGGACCAATCCAACAAGCTTCAGCATCGAATCCGGGTACTGCTAATGACCCGTGAAAACTTGCCCAAGCGTAATCAACGTATGCGCGTCCAACCAAAGGGACGCGCAAGGGAAATTGCTTCGCAGCAATCGATCTTGTGCGATGTATCGCACCAAGGGAGTAGAATCAAACTTGCCCGCAGAGAACAAACTGCGATTTGCAAAGTCCAAGCCATAGCTGCATGCATAACGACAACAACAAACAGGCAACATGATCCCCTCCCAAAAATGAAAGCAGAACCCACACTGGCGATGTGGCTGCCCACAAGATGGCGGAGCGAAAAGCGGTTGTCAAGCAGAAAGGGAAGAAATTTTCTTAATGAACGGAACGAGAAAATAAAAAACCGATTGCTCGACCACCTGGAATTTCATTGATATTTCTCGTGCCGAAACGGGACTAGCCCTCGTTCGCGTTTCGGACCAGTTGCCGAAACGTTTCGCGAAAGGAGGGATGCAAGAACCGAGCAAAGGACCCATCGAGTTTTCGAATTGCGATGAGCTCCACCACATCTGCAAAGTCTTTATGAGTTCGCCGTAGGGAGCTAGAACCGCATGCGATTTTCATCTCGATCAACCTAGAGAGCCGAACGACGCGCAGCCCCTCGCGTTCTTCAACATTCAGTTCACCTTGAGGTTCCGCAATCAATGCTTGGCTGTCCTTACCGGCTTTGTCGCCTGCGATCAAGAATGGAATGGCGATACCATCCGAGGTCTGAAATTCGGCCAATTCGGCATCCCACCGAAATCCCGCTTTCGATAGTAGATCGAGGATCGCTTGAGTGTCTTCGCGTCGAATAACGAGATCCAAATCGGTGGTGTTGCGTTGATAGCCGTGTAAACAGACTGCCACGCCACCACAAATTGAATAGGGGATAGACGCAGTGGTCAGTATCTGGTTGCAACGGTTTGCCACTGCCCATAGCGTATCATTCCCAAGCATGGAATAAGCTTTCTGCGACGAAATCACGCGAGTTCTCCTTGTTGACCATTATAGCTTCCTATTTGGCCATGGAGGAAGCTCTTTTTAGGTTGTCGTCTGGCATCTTGTCGATCATTAGGTGGCGAGGGTCGATGCCTGCTTCATAGGGCTCGCCATCCACCTCAAACTCCAGCTTGTGCTTGCCCGATGTGAGTTGCAGGCGTTCACGGTGGAGCAGTTTGCCGTACCGCTTGCCTGACTCAGGTTTAGCAAACGCACCGATTTCGACCCAGTCGTTCATGGGAGTTTCCGTTTCGGTCCCCTTTTCGTCCGACTTGTATTTGGCGCATTCGACTTCGATCTGGACTAAGTACTTGCCATCCGATTGCAATTTCGTATTCGCCTCTAGCGTACGGTTTGCAAAAAGGGTGATGTCCTCAAACAAGTCCTTGATCAGATACTGTAACTCGGCGGGTGTTTGCGCCTTGAGGCGATCGACGAGGGCATGCGAAGTTGGATACGGAGGACCTTGGTATGCATAGCTTTCGATGATCTCTTTCAATACCGCATTGATACGCTGCTCGCCAATCATCTCTGCCAAATAGTAGAGCGTCATACTTCCCTTGCGATAGTGGATGTAACCTTGGTTGGGATCGACGGTTAGCAATGGGCGTTCTTTCAGTTTTTCAGTACCACGCGCTCTGAGATAGGAGTCCATCTCATACTTGAGGAATTTATGCATCATATCCGGGCCATATTCTTTGCGCATGATCATAAGGGCCGTGTATTGCGCCAGCGTTTCTGAGAGCAGCGTCGCACCTTGCATTCGAGCCCCGATGACTTGGTGAGCCCACCATTGATGCGCCATCTCATGAGCGACCACATAGTAGACCATGTCGATATCATCCGGTTTGTCGAGCCTAGCGATGAACCCAATACTCTCGGAGTAAGGCATGGTTCCTGGGAACGCTTGAGCGAACGACGCCACCCGAGGGAATTCGATGATGCGTGCCTGTTTGTGTCGGTAGGGGCCAAACTCCGTCGTGCAGTATTCGAGCGAGGCCTTGATCGACTGCGACATACGAGGAACATTCCACGGATGCTCGCGATGGTAATAGACTTCGACGTCGACATCGTTGTACTTGGAACGGTCAACTTCATAGCGAGCAGAAATGAACGAATAAAAGTTCAATGATGGGTGATCCAACCGGTATCGAAAATAGCTTCGACCCTCTTTCTCCCATTTCTCTAAAAGCGAACCCGGGGCCACCGCGATTTGATCGCTCGACGTGCTGATGAGCGTCTCGACATCGACCCAGTCTGCATCCTGTCCCACATAGTTGTATTGACATGCGTCACCGCATTCACGACTGAGCGCTGGAACTGTGTCAGCAGGTGGCAAGTCGTATTTTTTGCGAGTATTGGGATCCATTATGCGTCGACTTGCGGAATACCCAAAATGTGGTGCGATGGAGTTGTTGAAGAAAGTTCCGTTTTGAACGAGTTCTGCGTTGCTGACTTGATTTTCGATGCCACGAGTCTTGCTCTCTACGATGAAACTCATCTCCAGGGTTGAGCCAGGTTCCAACGCGGGAGCGAGTGTATAAACGCGGACTGAGTGCTTCTCATCGTTTTCTTTGATCGTCGCGTTCTCGATTTCGATGGTAGTGTCAAAGGTGGGCGCTACGTCGACGTAGAGCGTCTCGATTGGGGACTCGGATTTGTTCTGTATCGTCTGCTCTCCCTTCATCCTTATGTTGCGAGTCTGCGGAAATATGTCGATTTCATACTTCACTTGGGTGACTTTGGGTTGAGCGGCAAACTCATATTTGGAATAAAGTTTCTCGTATTCGGCTTGGCGCACTTCTTGCTCCGTGCTCCCGACAAAGGTATTTAGGACTTGTGTGTTGTAAATCAACCATCCGCCCAGGAGCAGCATAAAGCTTGCCGAGACAATTGCGAAAACCCTTGACGATTTCGACGAGTCGCGCAGACCGTCCAAGATCCGAGCGCGAAGCGATTTGGCGACGCCCCGATGGATCGCAAGCGTGCAAAACCAAAGAACCAACGCAGCCGCCGCCAACCAATACAAAGCAAAGCCAATCAACCCGGAAACATACGGTGCAATACCAAACATGTCGGAATAAACATAGGTTGGCAATCGCCCGAATCGAACCAACAAAGAATCGATTCGGAGCCATGACCAAAGGAACCCATTCAGGATGAGCAAAACGATAAAAGCAAAGTAGCCCACATATTTGTTGGGAGAGAGCGTGTGAGCCAACATAGCCAACACTACCAGGAACCCGAATCGCAATGCCTCGATGGCAATCAACTCCATTGCGTATACACGAAGCTGCAACCGAGTATATCCGTAGTACATCTGCACCATGCAACCCAAGCCAATCACTGCCAACAAGATCGCGAGAACCACCCCCAGCAGTGCCACGAGTCGCGACGTCACCAATACGCTGTTGGGCACGGGCGTCGCCCCCAAGATCTCTTGCATCCGGCAATCGCGATCACGCCAAACAACGACCCCGGCGAAAAAGGTAATGATTGGTACCAAAAATCCAAAGAGCGAACCGCGAATCAGTTCGATCATCTTGTACGTGACGGGAAAGGAACTTAGACCGTAGCCTTCGGTCGCTCCGACAAACAACGCTGTTCCGGAGTTGAGCATGGCGGCTAGGATGATCACGATGAACACTGGGCTTCGCATGATCCCGATGGCCTCCATGCGAACACACGCGATCCATTGCGAGAGCCAATTGTGCTTGGGTTGTATTTTAGGCCATTCGTGGTGAGTCGCTGGCCCCAAGTCGTCAAGCGTCCGGTCCTCGACCGCTCTTCGTTTCCATCGATGTATGCCGCGTGTTTCGAATGAAAACCGCCATCCAGCAACCACAAAAACGGCCAATCCAACCGCGAGCCAAATCAACCGATTGAACAACAGCGACCCACTCATGGGGAGGCACCATTGATTTCGCTGATCGACTGTCCAATATTTCGTCAATATCCCGTATGGGGCACCCCCAAATGGATCGGTTAGCATCGCAATATATTCATTGGTCAGATCCGACATAAACGATTGCGATATGGCGTAGACCACTAGCAAGAGCAATATTCCTAAAAAGGAATACATCGTATTGCGAGTCCACGCAGCGATGGCATAAACGATGGCGCCTACCAAGAGAGTGTTAGGTAAGGCAAAAACGATTAATCCGGCTAGATAAGCATCCCATCGTATCGGCCCCCACCGCTCCGCGTCGAAATTTGGCATCGCTCCCGCAAGTATCATTCCAATCGGTATTCCAAGCGAGGGAATCATGGCCACCATTGTTGCAGCCGAGAACCGACCGATCAAATACTGCCACTTGGCGATTGGTTTGCTAAACAGGATGTCCGAAAACTTGGTTGCGAAATCTCGAGAAGCAGCCGAATCGTAAATCGCGGCAACCATCAGTGCAGTCAACAGCCCCGTCGCTATATAAAACTGCAGGATGACAAAAGGAGCATTGCGGAAGGTGTTACCCAAGGCTCCGCCGACTTGCACGTTGTCCGATCCTGTCGCAAATCCAAACAACAACGCGACCACGCCGAGGAATACGTAGACCATATATCCTCGCAACCAATACTTAAGTTCGAAGCGGAAGAACTCCATCGATGATTACTCAATCTGTGCGTTGGATATGGTAAAAAAAGACATCTTCCAGATTCGGAGTCGATGCGGAAAAACCGCTCGCAGGATTTACTTCGCTAAAGACTCGAACCATCGGACGTCCGGCGATGAGTTTGTTGGAGATGACCTTCATTTCCGTTTGACACCGCTTGAGCTCCTCTTTGGTCATCGATTTTTCCCAAATTTTTTCGGACAGTGAAGATTCGGCTTGGTTTGGCGTTCCAATGAATAACAATCGTCCTCGATGGATGATGGCCATATTGGTACAAAGTTCCTTGACGTCTTCCACGATGTGGGTGGACAAGATAACGACGACGCTCTCGCCTACTTCTGAGAGCAGATTGTAAAAGCGATTGCGTTCGCCCGGATCCAAACCGGCGGTTGGTTCATCCACGATCAAAAGCTTGGGATCACCCAACAATGCCTGAGCAATTCCAAAACGTTGACGCATACCGCCCGAGTAATTGGCAACCGACTTGTTTCGGACGTCGTACAAATTGACTCGCTGCAGAAGAGCGGAAACGATCTCTTTGCGCTCCGATGCGGTTTGTCCCACGCCTTTGAGCGTCGCCAGGTGAGCAAGCAATTCCACGGCACTGGTCCGTGGATAAACCCCAAATTCCTGAGGCAAATACCCGAGAATTTCGCGAACGCGCGCCTTGTCGTTCAACACATCAATGTCCCCAAGTTTGGCACTGCCGGAATCGGCCGTTTGCAAGGTTGCCAAAGTGCGCATCAATGTAGACTTTCCTGCACCATTTGGGCCGAGCAAGCCAAACATGCCCGTGGGAATAGTCATGGTCACGTCGTCGAGCGCGCGCACATCGCCGCCATAAGTCTTCGACAAGTTCTGAATGACAAGTTGCATTGGCTTGATACCAAGGTGTACAAGGGTGAATCGTAGGATGAATGCTTAGTTTGCATCGAAGTTCGCATCGACGGACACGATCTTGGAAACTATCGTACCGGAGTAGCTCGTAAATTATCGTACCGGAGAAGTCAACTCGCTCGGAAGGGGTTCGTTCGAAACATCGTTTTCCC